>CAZUAM010000308.1:0-8535 GCA_964618095.1 uncultured Planctomycetaceae bacterium
GGGCTGCATCATACCAATTGACTTTATTCACCGGAGACTGCCGGAGATCCGAGGTGGCGTTGACGTCGAAGCCAGCCACCGCGGCAAATCTCTCGTACTGCTGGATCGTCACCTCGTGGGCGCTCAGCGCAACGATGCGCCCCGCGGTCCTATCGGCTGGGTTGCCAGCCGGACTCTTCTGCTCTCCCCCTCCCACAACAGGCATCGAGATCGCAATCATCGTATGCCCTTGGCCGTTGACGTACCAGGCTCCGCGGGAGCCTCCTGCCAACCTGGCGATGATCTCCTCCCGTGTCGGCTCATCTCCCGGATAGCCTGAAGCCAGTTCGCCGCGGGCGTCGTTGACCGCCTCCTCATGCCCCCAACTTCTCAGCAACCATTCTGCACCGGCGTGAACACCCGGGTCGGGGTCGGTCCGGTAGAGGAAAAGGCATTGCTGCACAAGTCTTTTTCCTTCGCGCGGTGAAAGGCTCTTGCTCGGGTATTCCCCCAGAGCCAACAGAATTGCCTGCCGGATGGACGGGCTCTCTTCGGTACCGAGCTTTCTCACCAGGGCTTGAACGTCCACCTCGTAAGGTCGCATGCGATGGATCACGAGTGTCCGCAATTCTGTGTCCCCGGATGCATTCAGCATCGACCAGAGATGTTTCGGCCTTCCCAGCCGCATGAGTGTCACCGCCGCGTTGGCCTTTCGCTCGATATCGGTCTTTGAGTCATCTGGCGGCGACGCCGCGATTTCGCGGAGCGCCGTCTTCACCACCTGGCCTGAATACGGAGACAAGGCATCATACAGAACCCGATACTCCGAACCGTCGGCAGGCGCCCCCATCAACCGTTCGACCAGATGGGGCACGCTTTCGGCCTCGTGCCTGGCCAGCGCCACGTGCGCGCGGATTTGCTGCTCCGGTGACCGTGAAGGATCTTCGGCGATCTCGGCAAGTCGTCGACGCGATAACTCGGGATGTTGCTCCAGTTCGTCGATGATTCCCGGCACGCGGTCCCACTCTGCAGTCACCAGTTCCGAGATCAGCGCGTTGACCAGAGCCTTCAGCTCGTCGTGTTTGTCGATACGACGCTTGACCGCGAACCCCGCAGACAGCAGGACGAGGAACAGCACGCCGACCGCCGAAAGCCTCATCAAATGGCGCCACGTTGCGCAGCGCATCATTTTGCCTTCCAGGTCCGTCCACTCCGATCGCCTGGTAAACAGCGAGGCCATCACCCACTCGATAAACGACGGCAGATAGCGCGGCTCCGGCCTCGCCTTCCAGAGTTCCGCCTGGCTTGCCACCAGAAACGATGCCCGCCCCCGCAGCGTCTCTCGCTGCTTGCGAGTCAGCCATTCCCGAAGCGCGGGTACCAGGTAGTCGTGCGTCAGTTGATAGCGGCCTCCCTCCGTCCCGGATTCCGCCCGGGGATCCGGGCGCCCCTCTTCGTCCGTCTCCTCTCGGGGATCCCCGGGAGTGATCAAACGCAGCTCGATGTCCAGAATCCGCAGAAGGTCCTCGAAGTCCTGGGGGCGTCTGGTGTAGCCCGAAACCTCCAGAAGTTGGCGATGCGAGAGCATGTGCCCCCGGATGTTCATCCCCTGCTCGGGAAGCAGGGCCCGGAGCACACGGCGGGCGGCCTCGTGATGCAGGCGATACGTCGGATTGGCGGCGCTCGCGCCCAGCGTCTCCTCCAGGAAAGCAACTCCCGTGCCTTCCGTGCCTCCCACCTTTCTCAGTGAGGCAGGATTCCAGGGCTTGCCGCGAAACATGTCGGCGAACAGGGCCAATCGCAGCGGCACTACCTGGCCGTGTTCCGAAAGACCCTCCACGGCCTGCCTCAGAAACCGCCCCTGCTCGGCCGAGCACGATCCATCTTCCGGCAGCCGCCGGGGAAACGCCCGCCCGAAATGCGCCAGCACCTCCGTGGCGTGCTCGAGGTCGAACCGATCGACGGTCGCGTAGTTCCTTCCCTCGCTGACCGGGATCTCCAGGGCCTTCATCAGTCGCATCGCCGACATCGCGAAACCGTCGCGGACCAGCAGCAGACACTGCACCGACTGCCCGTCGCAGTGACGCAAGGCTTGCACCAACTCCGTCTGTCGCCCGAGTTGCCAGGCGTGCAGCCACTGCTCAAACTGGTCCAGGATGATGACGACTTTCTCACCCCCAGAGAGCACCTCGCCCTCGCGGATCCAAAGGATCAGGCTCACCAGCGAGCCTTCCTCAGGTGCCAGACAGCACGCCCGTCGGAGCCCTCGGATGAGCCGGGCTTCCGTTTCCTGGTGCGTGGCCTCCACGTACGCGCAACGCACGTGGTCGCCAAGCCGCGGTATCAAGCCCGCTTTCACTAGCGAAGTCTTTCCACAACCGCTGGGCCCGAACAACAGGCCCACGGCAAACGTCTTGTCGGGATCGGACTGTTCGATGCGGGTCTTCCAAAAACGGACACTCTCCGGAAGCCCCTCCCGGCCAAACGGGCCCGGCAACAGCTCCAGAAAGAAATGGGCATCCTCCGCGTCGAACGAGCGAAGACCTTTGGGGATCACGCGGACGGGGTCCTTCTTCGATTCGGAGGGCGCGGGCGGCGGAGCAGGCGGCGGCGCCGAATATACCTGCGCCCCGGTCTGGACCCCTTCGCCGGCACCCGAAGCCGAGGTCGACTCCCGTCGCCAATCACGCAGCTCATCCACGAGTTCCGACGCGCTTCGGTATCGATCGGCCATCCGCTTGGAAAGACACTTCAGACAAATCCGCTCCAGTTCCCGCGGGATCCGGCGATTGACCTGTCTCGGCGGCCTGGCTTCCTTGTTCCTGATTTCGTCGAACAGCTCCGGCGTGGTCTCCCCGAAAAAGGGACGCCGAGCGGTGAGCATCTCGTAGAGCACGACGCCCAGGCTCCAGATGTCCGTGCGCCCGTCCAGGCGGTGGGCTTCCCCGAGAGTCTGTTCCGGGGACATATAGTACGGGGTCCCGGCAACTTGTCCCCGGAGCAGTCGCTGACCCTCCTCGTGGATCGCCAGCCCGAAATCCGTTACGTGCGGATGACCCGCCGAGTCCACAAGGATGTTGGCCGGTTTGAGATCCCGATGCACCAGTCCCTGCTCGTGGGCGTAGCTTACCGCTTCGGCAATCTCAATCATGACCTCGACGCAACGCAGCGGCGAGAGTTTCTCGGAAAGGAGTACTTGCTCAAGATTCCGCCCTTCGACGTACTCCAGGACGATGAAGAACTTCCCCTCTTCCGTATTCACGTCGTAGACCGGCACGATCCCCGGATGTCTCAGACGAGCGGCACTGCGTGCCTCGGCGATGTAGTCCCCCAGCCGCGTTTGAGAGGTAATCCGCTCGATCCGCGGGAACTTCAGAGCAACCGGGCGGTCCAGTTGCGTATCGTGTGCCAGCAGCACCTCCCCAAAGCTGCCGCTCCCCAAACGGCGTCGAATCGAGAACCGGCCAATCGTCTGGGGAAGTCTGCTGTCCGCGCCGAGACGGACATCGGACTCCATCTCTTGGTCGATCTCCGTTCGACCGGAGGCGGGCACGGTCCGAGCCGCCCTGGTGGGTTCACCGGCCGGATTCTCGCCGGAGGGCGCGGCAGACGGCTTCCGCCCTTCAGGACGTGACTCGTCCATCACGAACGACCCTTGGAAACGGGTCCTTGGAAAAGCCCACCGGGCCGTGCCGAACAGCTTCCGGAGCGATATCAGACATGCGACATTCTGCTGTCCCCCACACTGTCCATTTGAGTGACACAGATGCGGTTGTCAAGTGGTAGCGCCGGGGCAGGCAAAACTGATGCGCGGGCCTATCGCTCATATGGGGGGGTACCTGGCGACCATGTGGCCGAAACCGCCATCTGCTTGCTCAGGTTCCATGCTCCTTCAAACCGCAGGGCGGCCCAACTTCGAGGAGCGCAAGACAGGCCCAAGCCGTCAATACCCGCGCCGCAACAAGGGCCGAGAAGCAACGACCCACCAGAGAAAGCCTACCGGAAGGACCGGCCTTGGAGCCGGCGCCGTTGTTTGATCGCCCGTACGTGGCACAGCAGGCAGGGCATCTGTACCATTCCGCCGCAACCGGGACATCGTGTCGGCGGGCCGCCGGGCGGAGTGAAATCGGCATCAGGCCCAGGCCGGCGAGTCGCGTAGTCGGGGCGTTTGCCCCGAGCAATCGCGTTGACCGTCCCGCGACTGACGCCCGTTTGCCCGGCAATCTTGCGCTGCGAAAGCCCTCCTTCGGCCAGCAGATCCCGAATTTCACGAACAACGGCCGCGGCAATCATCGTCGGAGTCCTTCCTTCACGGTTGATCGCCCGGCAGCGGGCAACCGTCGCCGGCCAACCGATAGGTTGGGGTCCTGCTCAGATCTCCTCCTGGTCGTCCGGTTCGCCCCAGAAGTCGCCGTATTCCGGTTGGGGTTCTGCCATCTCGTCGTCCAGCTCGAAGGCATCCCACAGATCCTCCCACAGCGGAGACGGCCCCAAGGCGTCCCACTCCTCCAGATCCCCGAACGATTTCTCGCTGGCCGGATCGAGAAGCACCGGCTCGGCCGGCCGCCGGTGCTTCCGTGCTCGATTCTCGCCGCACATCGGGGCCTCCTTGAAGCTGCGGGTGCTCTGGGTGTTGTGGATTCACTGCCTTTCCGGTGCTTGCCGTGGCAGGCCTTCATCGCTCGGGTCGGCCGGCGAGTGGCGAGGTCTACCGTAGCATAAAACATACACAATTGCAACTAGACTTCTGTACGTAATAGCCGATTTGTGACGGCGAATCGAGAGACAACCTGACCGATGGTGCCAAGAATTTTGCTCAATATACTGGACACGCCGTGCCCGTTCGGCTAGGATGGTTTCCTAGGAGACATCTGCACCCCCATGTCACTTTCCCAACGCAGGTACACCCATGACTCTCCAGCGGTATAACCCCCAGAAACTGGACCAGTTCGCCCTCCGGTTGCTCGATCTGGCCGTGACGATGCGAGAAATGTCCAACACGAGCCGGGAACACGGGATCGCCGATCTGCCCGTGCACGACAAGAAGGCCCTGGAATGGTGTGCCAAGCTGGAGGGCTGGCTCCACAAGACCCAGGCCGACCTGGACGTGCAAATCCGTCAGGCCCGGGCCAAACGCCGGGCCCTGTCCGCCAGTGAGTAGGGGAAGGCTGTCGGCATCCAGCCGTGACTTCTTCAGAAATAATGGACTAGAGTTTGTCCAGAAATGTCCATAATCTGCCGAACCTCCGCCCCCATCTGACTCGACCGCAACTTCGCAGAAACTGGCAATCGACCTCGTCTGGACGCGCGGGCCCCCACACGGGTAGGTAAACCACGCCAGGCTCGGTTGTCCGCACGGAACCAGGCCGTGCTCGAGTTCGGGAGGGGGGCGTGCCACGCTTGATTCCAGCCTGCCTGATTGATGCGCCGTCGCAAGTGCTTAATGTGTAACCACTTCCGCCGATCTGGTGAGAATCCTCCCCGCCGTGACAGACCCTGGCGTTGAACCTAATAGGGGAACTGACGCCGTCGTGTCCGGCTTGGCCCACCGCGACCTGCTCGAGCCACCCAGCGCGAAAAGCCCCAAAGCGTCGGGGGCAGGTCAGTGGACGTTTGCCCCGAACGCCCGTGAGGACGGATGTCTGACGACATAGGGTCGGCCCGGAAGGCGACGGGAGATCACGATCGGTTCTGAAAGGAGGATGGACATGCGCGGTCCCGATAGAATCCGGAAGGCTTTTACACTGATCGAGTTGTTGGTGGTGATCGCCATCATTGGGATCCTGATCGCGCTGCTGATACCTGCGGTTCAGGCGGCCCGGGAAACCGCCCGTAAGACCCAGTGTACCAAGAAGGTCAGTCAACTGTGCCTGGCGCTTCAGACGTACCACAACTTGCACAAGATGTATCCGATTAACTGGGGGGTGATCAGCGGCAAGCCGGACCCGGCCACGATCATTCCGCCCAAGTTGAACCCGCTTTTGGGCACCAAGGGCTTCAGTTGGATGTGCATGATCTTGCCGATGATCGAAGAAGGGGCGTTGTATAAGCAGATCAACTTCGAGCGGCCCTATAGCCTTTCGAGCAATCTGGGGCCTCCGAATATGCCGGTCGCGGCTTTCCACTGTCCCTCCGACACCCACGAGGGCACGTTGGACAACCAGGCCCTTTGCAGCGGGGTGACCAATTACAAGGCCTGCATCGGGTCCAACTGGCCGGGGACCAGTTCGGGGCTGTTCAGGTACCGGCCGTCGGACGCCGGGTTTGGGGGCAGGAACGCTACCAGCGATAACGGCCTCGATTACCCGACCGGCTGGTGCGGCCGAGGCGGCGGCCCTCCCAACGTGCTCCCGCCCGGCAAGCCGGTCATCACCGCGGAGAAGCACATCCGCGACGGCACCAGCCACACGATCGCCATCGGCGAGTCTCTGCCCGAATGGTGCGCGTGGTCGGCGTGGTTCAACTTTGAGGGCTCCCTTGCCACCTGTGCCATCCCGCTGAATTGGAGGAAACCGGGCGCCACTTCTGCCGAAGTGGCCGTGAGCTGGGAGAGCTCCTGGTCGTTTCGCAGTCGGCATTCGGGCGGGGCGAACTTCGGGTTCCTGGACGGGCACACCAAGTTCGTCAGCCAGGACATCGACTGGGCGACCTACCGCGCCTTGGGCACCGTCGCCGGTGGGGAGGTGCCGGCGCAATGGTAAACCCGAGTTGCCCGCTGAAGGTGCCCGGCCCCTGCACTCTTGATGGCTCTAGCCCGGATTACTGATAGGCGTGCCACGGCCGTGTGGGCCGTGCTGCCCTGGGTAAACCGGCAAATCTGGAGCACGGCTGACACAGCCGTGGCACGCGAATACCTACCCGACGATGGTCCTATGAATAATCCGGGCTAGACCACTCCCTGGTGCAGCATGGCGTCGGCAACCTTGATGAACCCGGCCACGTTTGCTCCCTGGACGTAGTTTGTCCTGTCGCCGTTATTGCCGTAGAGGACGCAGTTTTCGTGGATCGAACGCATGATACACTGGAGTTGCTTATCGACGTCCTCTCGCGAGCGGCGCAAGCAGCCGCTGTTCTGGCTCATCTCCAATCCGGAGACCGCCACGCCGCCGGCATTTGCCGCTTTGCCGGGCCCATAGAGGATCTCGGCCTCGAGAAACACCTCCACCGCTTCAGACGTGGAGGGCATGTTGGCACCTTCGGAGACGCAAATGCAGCCGTTCTGGATGAGGGTCTTGGCGTCACCCTCGTCGATTTCATTTTGCGTGGCACTGGGAAAGGCCAGGTCGCACTTGGCGCCCCAGGGCTTTCGATCCGGATAGAACTCGACACCCTTGAAGTGCTCCGCATATTCCCGGATCCGGCCCCGGCGCACGTTCTTCAGGCCCATGATCCAAGCCAGCTTCTCTTCGTTGATGCCGTCCTTGTCCACGATGGTGCCAGCGGAGTCCGACATGGTGACGACCTTCGCGCCAAGCTGGAGCAGCTTCTCTGTAGTGTACTGGGCGACGTTTCCAGAGCCGGAGACCGCGGCCACTTTGCCCTCGACGCTATCGTCGCGGGTGGCGAGCATTTCTTCGGCGAAGTAGACTGCGCCGTAGCCGGTGGCCTCCGGGCGGATCAGTGAGCCACCAAAACTGAGCCCCTTGCCGGTCAACACCCCGCAAAATCGGTTTGCCAGCCTCTTGTACTGCCCGAACAGGTAGCCGATCTCACGCTCCCCGACGCCGATATCACCGGCCGGGATATCGGTATCGGGACCGATGTGGCGGAACAGTTCCGACATGAATGACTGACAGAAGCGCATTACCTCATTGTCGCTTTTGCCTTTGCAGTTGAAGTCTGAGCCGCCCTTGGCACCGCCCATGTACAGTGCCGTCAGGCTGTTCTTGAAGATCTGTTCAAAGGCCAGGAACTTCAGCACGCCGAGATTCACGCTGGGATGGAATCGCAGCCCGCCCTTGTAGGGGCCGATGGCACTGCTCATCTCCACCCGAAATCCGCGGTTGACGTGCACCTCGCCACGGTCGTCCACCCAAGGCACACGGAAGATGATCACCCGTTCGGGCTCCACCAGCCGCTCCAGGATTTTCGCTTCCCGGTAGGCTGGCTCTGACTGCACCACGGGCATCACCGAATCGACTACCTCCCGGACCGCCTGATGGAACTCCACTTCTCCCGGATTCCTGGCCACGATCGCCTCCATGAACTTGTCGACTGCGGTCGAGGTTTTACGGCGGGTTTTCTGGGGGGCGGTGAACTTTGTGGTAGATTCGTACGTCATTGCTTTTCACCTTCTTGGCTTTTGTGGTCGGAGGGATTCCTGGCTGAAGTTGTCGCAGTCGCTACCCGGAGCCTGCCTTGGACGGATAGCGGCCTGTTCGACAGGGTCTAAATGGAGTTGCACGATTTTGCCAGTGGACTGTTTAGCCGCTGGGGCTAAACCTTGCGGAACTTCCAGAATCAGGAAACCCCATTCAGGTTGCGGTTGACGCGTCGCAGAAACGGTGAGTGTAGTCGAGGTAATGTTTCAGTAAGCAGAACTTCTCCAAGAACTCT
>CAZUAM010000309.1:0-8531 GCA_964618095.1 uncultured Planctomycetaceae bacterium
AAGATCGGGTTGATCCGGTAGATCATGGGCATCAGGACGCGGAGGGCAAAGTAGTAGCCCGCCCCGGCCAACAACCCCATCAACAGCAACAGCCGTCCCCAGAAACCCAGCCCGCCGGAGGTCACCCAATGGTCGATCACCACCGCGGCCAGCAGATAGGCCAAGGTGCCGATGGCCAGGACCACCAGCCCGCCGGCGATATCCACACCCTTGACCTGCCGCCGGGTCCGGCGGAGGCGGTCTTCGATGAAGGCCTCGTAGGAAGGCTTCTCGGGCTGCGGTTCCGCTGGCCGCGGCGGGGGGGTAATCGTTCCACTCGACATGGGGGCCTCCCGTCCACGCATACCTCACCATGTATTATAGACGCACTCGGCCTTCGTGGGATTCCCTTTCTTCAAGTGATTCTAGTTAAGAGGGTGTCTTTGAAGTGCTAGCAGCTAGCGTGGATGGCCACCTCCAGACTGCGAAACAGGGAGTGATTTGGCTTTTGAAACGTCCCGAGAGTGCCCCCAGGTGACCAAACGCCCGAAAGACTGGCTCAAATACCTGCACGATGCGTTGACCAAACAGCGTAGTGTCCGTATTGCCTCGACTGCTAGCATTCTGAAAACACCCTCTAAGAGTCAAGAAGTGGGGGGGTAGCGACCCGGCCATGTGTGGTTGAGTACTTTCGGCTGCTAGCGTATACAATCCACGTCCAACGAGCGTGCACTGGCATTGGCGAGGAAAATAACACGAGTTACACTACGATCGACGTGCTCCTCGTCACTCCGCGTAGACTTTCAGGGAGGAAAACATGACTAGCTTAACTGAGGGCGGCGGCATTCTAATTGACGGAAGTGCCAGCGAGTTAGCTTTCAAGGCTGGCCAAGTTCTACAAAGGGAACTGACTGCGCGGGCTATCGCCCTGGCCGAACATCAGGCGGACACTCAACAGAACGTGGTAGTGAGGCCCGACCACATTATCGGGTCGCTCAATGCCTCGTTGCTCGACACCATTCGCGCCCGATTGGGAGCTGACTCTCATGGGGACCCACGAGAAGAGCGGCGAGTATCAGCTTGACCCTGAAGCTGACGCGGCTGTCGATGAAGTGGTTCAGCAATTCCGTGGGTTGCTTATCAGCGAAACCAGGAAGCTGGCTGTCGGTGAGCCTCTCCATCCACAGCATCTGGAAGATGCATATCGGAATCTGATGCGGCCCCGATTGGGCGAAGCACAGGCGACAATCTCACAGACTCTGCGCGAGAACCGTGTTATTGAGTTCATTTCGTACGGCATGGCGTCCGTGCTATTCCTCTTCGGGCTAGTACTTCTTGCGATTGGGGTCGTGGGAGATGACGCCGTAGCGTTCCGCGTGGCTAGCATTGCCGGAGGCTCGGTTGTGGAATTGCTCTTGTTGTTGCCCCTTCGCTTCGCAATGAACTCACGGCGACATAACATCGCGATTCGCATGTTGGGAATTCTCCTGGACCGAGTAGATGATCCGAAGAAACTGTCGACTCTTCTGAAAGATACTTTTCTGGCGGTGGTTCTTGGCAAGCGTTTTCCGCCGGACTTTGGTGAATAGGTTGAATAGATGCCCCCTTGGAACATCCCTCACGATCAGTCTCAGCAGAGTCCGGAACTGCAACGCCAGCAGCAACAGCAGCAACAACAGCAACAACAGCAACAAGAGCGGCTGTTGGTCCAGGCTTTGCGTTCCAGATTGAAGCAGATATTGCATTCACTGGAAAACATGTGCCGGGAGTTGGGGCAGGAAATGCTTGAAGAGTCGCATCGCAAGAAGCTCGTATACTTCGAGGAACAATTGCGATTGTTAGTAGCGATGTGTAGCGAGACGCACGAGAGACTACGAGAGTTGTCCGAACGCCCGGATGACGAGGACCACATGGACGGCATCGAAGAAAACGCCAGCGGGGAGCAGCCCCCTGCGCTTGTCCGGTGGCTGAGACGATTGGATTGGGCATTGTTTAGTCCTCCACATACGTTTTCTTCTGTGCTCGCGTTGGTGATCACCCAGTTGGAATTGCCCCTTGTGCCCCACTCCCAACCGGCAAGACGATGAATAGGTCAACGCAGCTTGCGCGTGCCGGTGTGGATTCTTGCGGGAGTTGCCCGTCCAGTTGCTGAGAGCAGGCGTCCCACAAGGCCGCCCGCGCTGAAGTACCGTAAGCTACAAGGTTTTCGGCGCGGTTCCATATCTCTACTGGCCAAATCTCTGCTGGCCAAACGGTTGCGGCACGCCCGCAATTCGCGATAATAGGGGGCGCGGACTCCGGGGCCGCGTCGATTCCGGGGGTCTTTCGGCAAGTGGCAGAATCGAGCCAAATGAGATTTCGTGATTCCGGGAATTCCGCAATGTTTAGCCCCGGCGGCCACGCCGGCTAAACGCTCCACTCCCAGAATCGTGCAACTCCATTTAGCTTTCTTAAACAGAGGAGGCCGACTCATGGTCCGAGCATTGCGAGTTGGCAGCTTTCCGGGCGTAGGGGTTTTCCGCGTGGTGGTGTTGTCTGCGGCGGTCCTGAGCACCGCCCACACGTCCGGCCAGGGTGCCGGACCCGATTTGGCTCGACGGATCCTGGAAGCCACCGGAGTCAAAGGGGGATTGGTCGTTCATCTGGGCTGTGGCGACGGCAAGTTGACGGCGGCACTTCGCGCCAGTGATCGCTATACGGTCCACGGGCTCGAAGCCGACCCGGCCAAAGTCGCCGAGGCCAGAAGCCATCTCCATTCGCTGGGCATCTACGGTCCGGTTTCCGTTGAGCGGCATGCGGGTTCGGTGCTGCCCTACACGGACAACCTGATCAACCTGGTGGTGGTGCAGGACGCGGGCAAGGTCCCGATGGAGGAGGTGATGCGGGTCCTGGTTCCGGAAGGAGTGGCCTGCGTCCGCCGCGACGGCAAGTGGGAGAAGACCGTCAAAGCCCGGCCCGACGACATTGACGACTGGTCGCATTTCCTGCACGACGCGAGCAACAACGCGGTTGCCAACGATTCTGTGGTCGGGCCGCCTCGGGCTCTCCAGTGGATTGCGCCGCCTCTGTGGCTTCGGAGCCATGAGACACCGTCCGGGATTCAATCAGCCGTCTCGGCTCGCGGACGTCTGTTCTATTTCTTCGACGAGGGGCTGATCGGAATCACGGACGAGCGTCTGCCCGATCGCTGGTCGCTTGTCTGCCGAGACGCGTTCAATGGCAAGCTGCTCTGGAAGCGGTCGCTCGATTCTTGGGGCTGGCGCGAGTGGAGCCGGGCGAGATGGGAGAGCAAAGACTGGACGACGTTGCGGGCCGGGCGAACCGACGTGCCCGTCTTTAACCAGCGCCTAATCGTCGCCGTGGGCGACCGGCTCTACACGACTCTGGCGCACCGAGCCCCCTTGTCGATCCTGGACGCGGCCACGGGCGAGGTCATTACCACGGTCGAGGCGACGCCGGGCACGAGCGAGATTCTCTTCAGCGAAAGTATTGCCGTTGTCTACACGCGACAAGCCCCGGAAGGCACTGCCAGGCGAAGAGGAGCCGAGAATCAAGCCGCAGCGGCGTTGGTTGCCGTCAATGGTCAGACCGGCAAGGTCCTCTGGCGGAACGAGAGCGGCCAGATCCGTCCGCTGGCATTGGCGATTGACAACGGACGGGTGGTCTTTCTGACCGGGAAAGAGTTGGTGGCGCTGGATTTGGAGAATGGCAGTGAACTGTGGAGAGTTGAGCCAAAGTGGACCACGCCCAGGACGCTCCTTACCGTGGGCGACGTGATTGTCATGCAAGGTGGTAGGCGCGTGGCAGCCTTTGATGCGACCGACGGGAAGCGGCTCTGGGAAAAGCAGAACGTGCCTCCGATTGGCGGGGGAGAAGGGGACGACCTGTTCGTCGTGGACGGGCTGGTGTGGCGCGGGATGATTAGTGTGGACGATGACGGGAAACCAACTCGCAAGAGCCCCCATGCACTGGTCGTCGGCTGGGATCTTCGCACCGGCGAGGAGAAAAAACGGATTCACGTGAAGAACCTGCGAAGCCCGGAACATCATCATCGTTGCTACCGCAACAAGGCCACGGTCCGCTACCTGATCAGCTCCTACGAAGGTGCCGAGTTCCTCGATTTCCAGGCGGATAACCACTCCCAGAACAACTGGATTCGCGGCGCATGCCGGTACGGCATGACGCCGGCCAACGGGATGCTGTACGTCCCACCGGATCAGTGTTTCTGTCAACCTGGCGCGAAGTTGCTGGGATATGCTGCGCTCAGGGCCGGGCCGGACGTTCCGCTGGAGGAAGTCGCAGATCAGACGCGTTTGGAAAAGGGGCCGGCCTATAGAAATGCCTTCGGGCCGGAATCTCCTTCGATGGGCAACTGGCCGACGTTTCGCCACGACCCGGCCCGAACCGGCACCAACCCGGCCGGCGTGGCTGCCGACGTGTCGGTCGCCTGGAAAACCGAACTGAAAGGCAGGCTGACGCCACCGGTGGCCTGGTACGGCAAGGTGTTCGTGGCCCGGTCGGACGCCCATACCGTCTACGCGCTCGACAGGGAAAGCGGCAAGGTCCTCTGGCACTTTACGGCCGGAGGACGGATCGATTCGCCGCCCACGATCCAAGACGGCCTGGTCCTGTTCGGGTCGGCCGACGGCCGCGTCTATTGCCTCCGGGCATCCGACGGTGCGTTGGTGTGGCGCTTCCTGGCGGCGCCGACCGATCGGCGCGTGGCCTATTTCGACCAGGTGGAGTCGGCCTGGCCGGTCCACGGCAGTGTGCTATTGGACAAGGGCGTGGCCTACTTCACGGCCGGACGTTCGACCTATCTCGACGGCGGCATCCGCGTCTATGGGCTCGATCCCGTTAGTGGAAAAATCCTTCACAAAGGCCTCTTGGAGGGACCGCATCGAGACGTGGACAAAGATCGGGATCTCGCCTTCTTCATTCTGGGGGCCAATTCGGACGTGCTGGTGAGCGAAGGCGGGTCCCTCTACATGCGCCAGAAAAAGATGACGCCCGAGCTCGAAGAAGTTGAAGTCGACGTGCTGTCGAACAAGGGCGCCCAGGACGTGGGCCTGCACGTCTTCTCCACCGCCGGTCTGCTGGACGGTTCCTGGTACAACCGCACGTTCTGGATGTACTCGAAGCGGTGGCCCGGCTTCCAGTTGGCAAACCAGGCGCCCAAAACCGGGCAGCTCCTGGTGGTCGACGACGAGAAGACCTACGCCGTGCGAGTGTTCTATCGTCGCAACGTGCACAGCTTGATGTTCTTCCCCGCCAGGGAAGGTTATCTGCTGTTTGCGGACCTGAATACGAACGAGCCGCAGATCGTTGGCGAGGCGGGATCGCGGGAGCCGCTGAAATGGTTGCCCCAATCCGACTATTCGCGCGGACGCGGCAGCGAGGTCAGGAAGCTGGAAAGCCCGGCCTTCGGACTGGACAAAATGATCGGCTACACGCGGGGCGAGCCGCCGGTTTGGATGCGATGGTTGCCGGTGCGCATCCGTGCCATGGTCAAAGCAGGCGATACGCTGTTCGTGGCCGGGGCTCCGGACGTGTTTGACGGAAAAGACCCCTATGCGGCCTTCGAAGCCCGCAAGGGCGCTCGGATTGTGGCCGTTTCGGCAAAGGATGGAAGCAGGCTGTCGGAAACACGGCTCGAGTGCCCGCCCGTGTTCGACGGCATGATCGCCGCAGGCGGCCGCCTGTTCGCTTCGCTGCGGGATGGAAGCGTGGTGTGCCTGGCCGGCAAGTAGGGTCTTCCAGTGAGGGATAGGCGCGTGATGCGCAAACTGTCGGGTGTCTGCGACGAGGGAATCCAGGCTCACATATTCAGGCGTCGGGGCACGTGATAGACGGGCAACAACCAGAAGGTGCTTTCACAATGAGACGAACGATCTATCAGACAACGCCGATTCTGCTGGCGATCCTTTTCCTGGCATCACAATCTGGTGCCGCTTCCGAAGCGAAGTCGCTGCGGAAGGACTACGCCGTGGTCGTCTCGCGGGCCACGGCCGGCGATCCGAAGTGGAAGGAAGTAGTCGCGGTGCTGGTGGACAAGCACCGGGCCGACGTGATCACGTACGAGGCGTCGGTCGCCGAATCGCTCGAAAAGCTGCAAAGTCTCTTCCCCAAGTACGTCTGCGTGGTCGCCACGGCGAAGGAGAGCACGCGGCAACTGGTCTCCGACGTACATTGCCTCACGCGCCGCCTCGACGAGGATCCCTACGGCGACGCGATCTGGGGCATCCTCACCGGCTACGACGCGGCCGGCGCGCTGCGGATCGCCCGGCACACGCAACCGCTTGTAATCGACCGCGTGGCTGCCGCTACGGAAATCGAGCTGGCCTGCTGCCGGCAGGGCAGGTGGTATTGCGAACTGGTGCAAGGCCGCATGGTCAGCAAGCGACCGGGCGAAGAACCGCGGCCATCGAAGGCCCCCCGCGACACCACCAAAGCGTTGGTCGACGCGCTGAACGTGGACAAGGCCCAGATGTTCGTGACCTCCGGACACGCGACCGAGCGGGACTGGCAGATCGGCTACCGTTATCGCAACGGGCAGTTTCGCAGCCAGGCCGGGAAGCTGTTCGGGATCGATACCCGCGGCACCCGCTTCCCGGTCGATTCGCCCAATCCCAAGGTGTACCTGCCGGTGGGCAACTGTCTGATGGGCCATATCGACGGGCCGGACGCCATGGCCCTGGCGTTTCTCAACAGCGCCGGCGTCTGCCAGATGATCGGCTACACGTTTCCGACCTGGTACGGCTACGCCGGCTGGGGCTGCCTGGACTTCTTCCTCGAGCAGCCCGGCCGCTTCACCTTTGCCGAGGCGGTCTTCGCCAACCGCCAAGCCCTGCTCCACCGCCTGGAGACCAACTTCCCGGAGATCGCCCGCATGGAGATGAAGCCCGGCCAGACTCCTCGCGTCCCGATCGAAGTCTCGCAGACGGCCCGCCAGGCCGGCCTTTCCGCCCAAGACGCCCGGGGACTCCTGTTCGACCGCGACGTGCTGGCCTTCTACGGCGATCCGGCCTGGGTCGCCCGGATGGCGCCGGGACCCCTGGCCTGGAAGCAATCGCTCAAGGAGAAAGACGGACTGTACACGTTTGAAATCGAGCCCCAACGCGGCAAACCGTCCTTCGAGCCGATCAATACCAACGGTTCTCAGCGAGGCGGTCGTCCCATAGTCCAACTGCTTCCGCACCGGATCAAAGACGTCCGCCTTAAGGAAGGGAAGGAGCTTCGGCCGCTGATTACCGACAATTTCATCCTGGTTCCCAACCCGGGCAAGTGCGATCCGAAACGGTGCTACCGCATCGTCTTTCAGGCCGTGCGGGCCGTCGAGTAGGCCCGGGCAGCTCTGTAGCGGGGACTGCCTCGGCCATGATCTCCACGGAGTGTGGCGAGTTCTCCTGGCAGTTGAGTGGGTGGCTGGTGGTCAGCCGCAGGCTGCCCCCAGTGCGCTCTTCTGGGGGCTCGCTGCGCTCGACCCCAGCCACCCCAAGCACCGAGTTGCCAGGAAAACTTGCCACACACTCCCCACGGCACTGCTTGACTGGCGGCTTGCCGCCCGACTAGAATCAGCTTTTCTGCCCAGCAGCCCCCGACAAAGGAGACCCATCATGAGACTGTCAACCGCCACGATGATTGTTTTTGTGGCTGCTCTCTGGACCGGCCCCACCGTGGAAGCCTGGTCCGAACAACCCGGCACGCAGCAGCCGCAGCGGGCAGAAGTCACGGTCAAGGTGGAGGTCCGCTACCTGCTGTTCTTGCCTGAGGACTATGGGAAAGACAAGAACAAGTCGTGGCCGATGGTTTTGTTTCTGCACGGGATGGGGGAATCGGGCGACGACCTCAGTAAGGTCAAGGTCCACGGTCCGCCGAAGATCGTGGAAACCAAGAAGGATTTTCCCTTCATCGTCGTCTCGCCACAGAGCCGACGCTTCGGCTGGAATCCCGACGCGCTGGTGCAGTTGCTCGATCAGGTGGCCTCGCAATACCGGGTCGATCGGCAGCGGATCTACCTGACCGGGTTGAGCATGGGCGGCTACGGGACCTGGACCCTGGCGGCGGCCCACCCGGACCGCTTCGCCGCCATCGTCCCCATCTGCGGCGGCGGAAACCCCGACGACGCCAAGCGGCTCAAGGGTCTCCCCATCTGGGTGTTTCACGGAGGAAAGGACCGCACCGTGCCGCTGGCTCGCTCCCAAGCCATGGTCGACGCGATCAAGGCCGCCGGCGGCAACGTCAAATTCACCGTCTACCCCGACGCCGGCCACGACTCCTGGACCGAGACCTACGACAATCCGAAACTCTACGAGTGGCTCCTGCAACAGAAACGCCCCAAGAAGGAGCCGACCCGCTAGGCAGAGGGCTGCTCCGGAAGAATACAGCCACCGAGAGGCACCGGTTATCGAACCGCGTCTTACCGGTGTGTAACCTCCACCACAGCTAGAAAGTATCCGTTGCGAGTATCTCCGAGGGTAGGAAAACGTCAAACGAACGTGCCCGGCGGCCACGCCGGCTTCTGGCGTGCCAGCAGGCGCGCGACATCGTCG
>CAZUAM010000310.1:0-8281 GCA_964618095.1 uncultured Planctomycetaceae bacterium
TTCTCGGCTCCGCAGGACAAACCTCTGTTCGACCGGCTGCGAGGATATCCGCGTCTCAGAGGCGGTCACGCCTGGATTCAAGCTGTCGCAGATTCGTCTCGATGGGATTTTAGTGGCTCCGGCCCCCACAAGAAGTACGTTCACACGACCGATCCGGGGCGAGGTTGGCGCGTCCTAATGACAAGACATGTGGGAGCGTTCACAATTGCTGACGAAATCGAGTTCCGGCGCTTCATTCCAGAACCGGTGGCGCTCGTCGATGAGGCGCTCGGTGTGGTTAGAAGAGGACGCGGTGCCGTTGTTGGATCCGAACATCCAGTGATCGTTTTTCGCTATCCGACCAGGAACGACGACACGAGGACACTCATCGCAACGGCGCTTCCTGAGACAGGTTACATCTACTCGAAAGGGTATGTACATGGACTGCTGACAACTCATGAGTCAATAACCGATGTGCTCGCCCTGTTGGGTTACCTTAATACGTTTCTTTGTGATTGGTGGGTGCGCCGGTTCACGGATCGACACATGACGTTGCCCGTGCTTGCGAATGTGCCCCTTCCCGGATGGAGTCCCGCGGATCGTATCTCAGTTGCGGAGTTGGCTTCGCCCTTGCTTGTCCGTGGTGGTACGGAACGGTTGCCGGGGGGATACGAGATAATGGAGTCGAGCGCGTCCCAAAAACTAGGCAGGACTGATCTGCTGGCGGCGATCGAATCGCACGCCTTGGAAGGATTCGGACTTGGCTCGGAATCGCTGGAGGCCGTGCTCAACGATTTTACTGACAACGCAATTCCGGAGTCTTTTGTCGCGAAGGTAGAGGGTGCATGGCGACAAACATAGCAGTTTCACCGATCGAGAGCGTGACTTCGGATAGTACGAGTGCGGGCCGCTGGAGGCGGCCGAGAAGGATGACATGATCCACGAGCTGGACGCCGTGGTGGCCCACCTTTACGGGCTCAGCGAGGCCCAGCTTCGGCACATCTTCGAGACCTTCCACGAAGGCTGGGACTACCGCCCGCGCCTGGAGGCGGTCCTGGAGCATTTTGCCCGCTGGGCGTCCAGGCTGTGACGATTGCCCCACGGCGTGATAGAATAGGGACAGCGGCAACTGTTACGGGTTTAGGGGGCTGCTGCCGTGCTTACGACGATGGTGTAGGACATGACCACACGCACCGAGGCACTGTCCAACCCAGCCGTTCTCAAATGGGCCAGACGCCTGTCTGGGCTGGAGGTAGACGACGCCGCGCGCAAGATGCAGGTCAAACCGGGGCGGATGGCCGCGTGGGAAGCAGGGCAGTTGCGGCCGACGGTCAACCAGTTGCGCCGTTTGGCCGACATCTACAAGCGGCCACTGGCGGTATTCTTTCTCGAATCGCCGCCGCCCGATGACCCGCTTCCGAAGGACTATCGCCGCTTCACGCCGGGGGCTGCGCCGAGCCTCTCTCCGAAACTTCGCACGGCAATACGACTTGCGCGGGCGCGGCGCGAGGCGATTTTAGAACTTTACGAGGACCTTGGGGAGAACCCGCCCCACCTGAGACTTGCGGCAAAACTTGGCGAGGACCCGGAAGAAGTCGGCGCCCGGGTGCGCAGCGTGATGCGTCCACAGCCGCAGACGATGGACGCCAGGAACGTGTTCAACGCCTGGCGCATAGCGGCGGAAGACGCAGGCCTGCTTGTATTCCAGGCAGATCGGATTGACCTGGACGAGATGCGAGGCTTCTCGATCTCGGATCGGCCGCTGCCGGCTGTCGTGTTGAACATGCAGGATGCCCCACAGGCCCGCTCGTTTACTTTGCTGCACGAGGTAGCCCATGTTCTCCTTGGAGCAGCCGGCTTGTGCCTCCTGAGGGAGTCTGGGCCGAACACTGATATCAAGCGCGTGGAGGTATTCTGCAATCACGTTGCCGGTGCGGCATTGGTTCCGGCTGACTCTCTGTTGGGCGAGCCGGAAGTTCCTAGGAAACGCGCGGCTGAGGTTGTTGACAGCGCGTTGGTCGCCATTGCACGGCGATACGGCGTCAGTGCAGAGGTGATCACGCGACGGCTTCTGACCCTCGGGCGCGTGACCGCCGCGTTTTACCAGCGCAAGCGCGCGGAATTTCAAGAGCAATATGAGGCATTGCGTGAGAAGCCGCGTTCCGGGTTTGCCCCGCCGGCCATCTTGGCGGTGGCACGAAACGGGCGGCCGTTCACTCGGCGCGTTTTGGAAGCGTTTGCCGAGGAACGCGTTACGGCCAGTGAGGTCGCTGACCTGCTCGGGGTCCGCTTGAAGCACCTGGACCGCATCCGTGCAGTCCTGCAAGCTCCTTCGGAAACCCCCGGGGACGCCGAGTGAGCTACAGCATCGACACCAGCGCGCTGATAGAGGCATGGGTGAGGCACTACCCGCCGGACGTGTTCCCCACACTCTGGAAACGGATCGAGAAGCTCATAGGCGACGGCTGGCTGCTGGCGATTGACGAAGTCTTGCGCGAGTTGGAGAGGAAATCGGACGACCTGCACAAGTGGGCCAAACAGCATGGGCGACTGTTCGTCTCGACGGATCAGGCGATTATGCAGCGCGCGGGGCCAGTCATCAATCAATTCCCGTCGCTTGCCGATCCCCAAAGCCAGAGAGGCAAGGCCGACCCATTCGTAATCGCTCTGGCGATGGAGCGAAACCTGACCGTGGTGACAGCCGAGCGCTCCAAGCCGACGAAGCCACGCATCCCCGACGTGTGCCAGCAACTCCAAGTAC
The DNA here is from genome assembly GCA_964618095.1 of uncultured Planctomycetaceae bacterium. Lineage (GTDB taxonomy): Bacteria > Planctomycetota > Planctomycetia > Pirellulales > Thermoguttaceae > CAZUAM01. The sequence goes on from CAZUAM010000310.1 coordinate 2,741, forward strand.
CGTGCATTTCGCTGATCAAGCTGTTTCGTTGGGAGGGCTGGAACGTTTAGGCGGGTGATTGTGTACACCGGCACTTCACGGCGCGTACAACATGAGCAAGCGATTCACAATTTCGGAAGAGCAGATTCAGCCGACGGTGAGCGCTGAGGGTGTTCGACCTACTGTGCGTTCCCACTGGCTGGAAGAGGCGGCACGACAGTTTCGTGCCATCGCCAATCTTCCCCAGGGCTGGGATTCGTATGCTTCGCCGCCGCCAGAGGTTGGCAAGCTGGAGATGGGATGGCGGCTGCTGGTCTGCCTTTGTCAAGCCCGGGACTTGCCGAAGCCGCACATCAATCCGACGCCAAGCGGTGGAGTGCAACTCGATTGGGAAGAAGAACATCTTTACTTCGAGGTTGAGGTAGTGAGCGAAAGTGCGGCGACCTACCTCTGGGTGAATGACGTTGCAGGCGTTGAAGAAACCGGCACGATTTCCGAAGGCGACCCATTGGACGCTATTATTCAGTTTGTGCGGCGCGTGGGACGAAGATAATCGAAGAGCCAACGCGGGCGGGACGCCCGCCCTCCAGGCAGGACCATGAAACCCGAATTCGTCGACAATCGCGACGGCAACACGCTGGTCGAGGCCCTTCGCGGTCATCTGGACTGGCTGGCGGAGACCTATGCCCGGCCCGTCGAACTCTCGATCGCCAGCGGCTACTTCAACCCGGAAGGGTTCGGGCTGCTGGCCGACCGGCTCGAATCGCTCCCGCGAGTGCGGTTGCTTCTGGGTGCCGAGCCGACCCCGCCGCCGGTGCGGCCGCGCCGCCGGTTGGGCGAGTCGCTCCAGAAATACGATGCCAGGGTGGTCCGCGAGGGCGTCGAGAAGAATACGCTGGGGCTGCTGCACGACCGGGACCGGCTGGAGTTCTCGCCGGAGACGGACGCCGCCGTCCGGCGGTTGTTGGAAGTGCTTCAGTCCGGCCGGATCGAGGTCCGCCGCTACGAGCGGGGCTTCCTGCACGGCAAGGCGTTCATCTTCGCCGACGACGAGGGCGTGATCGCCGGAAGCAGCAACTTCACGGCCGCCGGACTCACGACGAACCTGGAGCTGAACTTGGGCCGCTACGACCCGACGCCCGTCGGGCGGGTCAGGCAGTGGTTCGACGACCTGTGGGAGGAGGCCGTGCCGTTCGACTTGGCATCCATCTACGAGGCCCGCTATCGGGAATATGACCCTTACCTGATCTACCTCCGCGTGCTTTGGGAGCTGTATGGCAAGGAATTGGAAGAAGAACGCGGAGCAGACCCGCAGATTCGCCTGACGACCTTTCAGAACGACGGCCTTTGGCGGGCCCGGCGGATCTTGAAGGATTTCAACGGCGTGCTGTTTGCCGACGGCGTGGGCCTGGGCAAGACGTTTGTCGCCGGCGAGCTGATCCGCGAAGCGGTGCAGGATCGCCGGCAACGGGTGCTGTTGATCTCGCCGGCCGCGCTGCGTGACGGAATGTGGCGGCGGTTCGCCGACGATCACCGGCTCTACATCGAGAACGTGTCCTACGAGCAACTGGCCGCAGACTGCCAACTGGGCGGTAGGGAAAGCTACCTGCGCTTTGACCGGAACGAATACGCGATGGTAGTCGTCGACGAGGCCCACATGTTCCGCAACCCGGATACGAAGCGTGCCCGAGCACTGCATCAACTCTTACTCGGCAGGCCCCCGAAACAATTGGTGCTGCTGACCGCAACTCCGGTGAACAACTCGTTGTGGGACTTGTACTACCTGATGACGCTGTTCATTGGACACGACGCTAAGTTTGCCGACCGGGGGATCCGCTCGCTCAAGGACCGGTTCAACGAAGCATCCCGGGAGGACCCCGACGAGCTGCGGCCGGACATGCTGTATGATGCGCTCGACGCCGTTACGGTGCGGCGGACCCGGCACTTCGTCCGCCAGTACTACCCGAATGACACCGTGCGAGGGCCCGGCGGGCGGGAGCTGTTGGTGCGGTTTCCCGATCCGCACATTCAACCCCCGCTCAACTACGATTTGGAAGAGGTGCTGCCGGGGTTCTTCGACCGGTTGAGGGATGCGCTGGCGCCGGAGGATGAGGATCAAGAACCGCTGCTGACCATGGCCCGATACTGCCCCTCGGCATACCGGCTCGATCAGGAGGTCGAGCAATCACAGGTTCAGTTGGTTGGCCTGATCCGATCGGGCTTGCTGAAGCGGTTCGAGTCGTCGGCTCATGCGTTTGCCCTGACCACGGCCAGGATGGCAGACAGCCACGACGCCTTCTTGAAGGCGCTGGACGCCGGTCGGATTCTCACCCCGGAAGCCTTGGCAGAGTGGACCAACGTGGATAGCGACGAGGAGTGGGAAGACCTGTTGGAGCGAACCGGCGCGGAATCCGCGGCGGATTACAACGTCCAGCAGCTATGTGCCCGGGTGGAGAATGACCGCGACATCTTGCGAGGATTCTCCCAAACAGCAGCCATGGTTCGGCGCCAAGACGACCCCAAGCTGTCGGAACTCGGCGAAGCATTGGTGGAAATCCTGGCGATGGCGCACCGGGACGGGATTGGCCAGGAGGACATCCGCAATAAGCGCAAGGTGATCATCTTCTCGTACTTCGCCGACACGGTTGACTGGATCGAGGAGCACGTCCGGCGGGTGCTCGATACCGACAAGCGGTTTGCCGAGTATCGGGGCCGAGTGGCCTCGGTGGCCGGTCAGGCGAGTCGGCGCGGCATCTCGCGCGACGACGCCGTGTTTGGCTTTGTGCCCGAGTCGGCCCAGGCCCCGCCCGGTAAGGACGAGGACCGCTTCGACATCCTGATTACGACCGACGTCTTGGCCGAGGGCGTGAATCTTCAACAGTGCCGGAACATCGTCAACTACGACCTGCCGTGGAACCCGATGCGGCTCGTACAACGGCATGGGCGGATCGACCGTATTGGGAGCCTCTACTCCGACGTTTACGTGTGCTGCTTCTTTCCCGACATACAACTGGAAGAACTGCTGAGATTGGAACGGCGGATCCGGCGGAAACTCCTCCAGGCAGCAGTTTCCATCGGTGTGGAGAGCGAGGTCATTCCAGGCGGCCCGACGTTGGACGTTGTGTTCAGTCAAAAACGGGCGGAAATCGAGGCCTTGCGAGGGCAGGAAAACGACCTGTTGGTCAACGCCGGCGAAGACCCGGCAGCCCACACCGGTGAAGAATACCGGCAAGAGTTGCGAAAGGGCTTGCAAACGCGGGGCGACGAGATCAAATCGCTGCCGTGGGGCGCCGGCTCCGGGATGGCTGCCGGAGCAGAGCGGGGCCATTTCTTCTGCGCCCGGGTGGGTGAGCGTGTGTTCCTGCGATTCGTGCCCGTCGACGGCGAAGAGATCGTCCGCCGTACCCTTTCGTGTCTTCGCAGGGTCACCTGCGAGGCCGACACGCCTCGGCATTTGCCAGAGTCGCTTCGCGACGCCGCGTACGAGGCGTGGATGCGTGCCCGGCAGGACATCTACGACGAATGGATGTTTGCGACCGACCCGGCCAACCTCCAGCCCCGGATTCGGCCGTTCTTCCGGAAGGCGGCCGATCACCTTCGCAAGTATCCCCCCGCGGGCATTCGGCAGGAAGAACTTGACATTCTCGTCGAGTCGATTGAAGCCCCGTGGGGTATCCGGCATGAACGGGCAATTAAGGAAGTGTTCGATCTTGAGGCCGATGATCCCTATGCGGCCTCGGCCGCTTTGGTTGAGAAAGTGCGTGGGTTGGGACTCCAGCAGTTCATTCAACCCAAGCCGCTGGTGGAGATCGAACCCGAGGATGTGGCCCTGATCTGCTGGATGGCCGTGGAAGAGGTTGAACCTGCCGAGAAGAAGTAGGCATCGGCCGGGGCTGTCTAGATCGGTGCAAGGGTCGTCACCCGGCATACTCTTCACTTGGCAGTCGCCTCCACAGGAAGTCTTCCTCCTTCCCGCCTGGGAATGAGAGTGCGGCATCGGTTGGTGAGGGCGTCTCTGGCGGCCCTCCTGATTCCCAGCCTGACAGGCTGGGCTGCCAAGAGAGGCAACCGGCAACCAGCCCGGGCTGGAACCTGTGAACCGAGGCTGCAATCTGTGTAGCCTGCAATCTGTGCAGCCTGCTGGGAGACCCGACGAAACCGGCCGTTCGCGTCCTTTTCGCGCGTTTTCTCGCACGATCTCTCCGACGCCGCGGGATAGCCAAATTACCACTTCTGCACTGTTCCCGTCAGCGTTGTCTGTTTGGCTTGCCCAGTTTGACACGCCAAATTCTGGTGACTGATCGGAGGGGGCTAGCCACCCGACGATAAGCAATTCGCGTTCGCAAGGGAGACCGATCATGTCGACTGACGTGCTTCCGGAAACGCAGAGCCATCCACAGCCGTCGCGTGTGCAACACCGCGGCAATCCTCAGGATTCTCGACGTGGCCGGTGGTGGAAACTCGGTCTGCTTGCGATCGGCGCCGTTGCCGTGGTCGTGATTGCCGCCACGTTTATCCCCGGCGCCCTGTCTCCGCGCGAATCCGGCCCCAAGCTGACTCACACGATCACGCGTGGCGACCTGGTCGTCACAGTAACCGAACAAGGGACGTTGGAGAGCTCCAACAATAGGGAAATCAAATGCAAAGTCCGAGGTTACAGCACCGTCATCTGGGTGATCGAGGGCGGTACGGAGGTGAAGCCAGGAGACGAATTGGTCAGGCTGGATACGAAGCAAATCGAAGACGCCGTCAGCCTGCAAACGACGAATGCCCACACAGCGAGGGCCAGACTCGAAGAATCAGAGGCTGTAGTGGCGAGAGCGGAGATCGCAATCTCGGCGTACCTGGAAGGCACGTATCGCTCGCAGGTGAAGGTGTTGGAGAAGGAGTTGGCAATTGCCAAGCGGAATCTACGTACCGCCCGGAACATGCTTGACCAGTCTGAAAAGCTGTTCAATCTGGGCTACGTAACTGAATTGGAGGTTCAGGGGAACGCCTTCACGGTCGAGCGAGCTGAGAAGGAACTGGAAGTCAAGAGAACCGAGATCTATGTTCTGGAGGAATACACCAAGAAAATGGAGCTGGAGACGCTCAGCGGCAACTTGATCGCAGGCAAATCAAAGCTGGAAGCGGACAAGGCGGGGCTCGCCATGGATGAGGGTCGCCGCGATCTCGCGAAGAAGGAGCTCGAGCACTGCGTCATTAGGGCCGAAAGGAGCGGCCTGGTGATTCACCCCTCGGCTGCAGAATGGAAGGATACACCCGACGTCGCAGAAGGTGCGACGGTACGCAAGGATCAAGTACTGCTGCTAATGCCCGACCTGTCCAAGATGCAAGTGAAGGTCGGTATTCACGAATCCATCCTCGACCGCTTCAAGCCCGGGCTGGCTGCCAGGGTAACGCTGCCGGACAAGACGCTCGGCGGCAAGGTTTCCTCCGTGGCTTCGGTCACAAGGCCAGCCGGTTGGTGGACCGGAAACGTGGTGAAATATGACACGATCATTGAGCTTCCCTCAGTGGAAGGGCTGAAGCCCGGCATGAGCGCCGAGGTTGAAGTGATCA
>CAZUAM010000310.1:8291-8507 GCA_964618095.1 uncultured Planctomycetaceae bacterium
GACGATACCAGTAGCCGCGGTGGTAGAAACTGAGGAGGGGGACTTCTGTTGGGTCAAGACGGCCGATGGAGCAAGACGGCGCTCGCTGCAACTCGGCGACACCGACGACGCGTTTATCGTCGTCAAGGCCGGTCTGAAGGAAGGGGATCAGGTCGTGCTCAATCCGCTTGCCTTCATTGAAGAAGCCCAGACGGATGCACTGAAGCCTTTCGATGA
>CAZUAM010000311.1:0-8495 GCA_964618095.1 uncultured Planctomycetaceae bacterium
CTTCCCGGCGTCCGTTGGACGCCGGCTACTTGTCGAATCAGCTCTGAAGACCCAGGAGGCGTCTACGTTGAGTCGGCCCAACGGGGCATGTTGCGGGGGGGCAACGCGGTCCGCTTGGATCGGCCGGCGCGCAGGCATCCCTAAGACCTTCGCAAGTCGTTTTCCCGTCAACTGTTGCGACGCTGTGGGCCGCCTGCTCTGCGGCTGCCCGGGGCTTCGGCACCCGGTTTGCTCCCTGCGGATCTGCGTTTCCACCGGCGTCGGGAGAGCCTTGGTCCCCTCGGGCTCTCCCGGGTGCCGGAGCTTGAATCGCTCTTCAGCGTAAGGCCGCCGTGCTGGCGGCTGCTAAACATGCACGCCCGCGAACTCGTCGAACTGGCCGCCATCGTCTCCGCCCACGGACCGGTCCTGGTCCGCGGCACCGGGCAGCTCTCGGCCACGAGTATGGAGCAGTATTGGACGGCGTCGAAGTGCCGGCTGGACCGCTGGGGCCGGAGCCTGAAGGGCTTCGTCAGCTACGCCGAAGAGGCCGGGGAGCAGCGCCGCCAGGCCCAGTGGCCGCTGGTCCGCGGCGTGCTCGAAGAGATCCTCACCGGCGAGGTGCTCACCCGGGTATGGACCGCCGTGTTGTGTGCTCATGACCGGCACCACGGCAGCAACGCAGCGGAGGCCATCGCCCGCAGCGTGCTCGTCGGCCACCTGGAGGCCCGGCATCGGGTGTTGACGCTGTTGGTTCGCAGCCCGGTGATCGAGGCCGAGGGGGCCGTCAAGCTCAACCACCTCCGGCGCCGCACCGAACGCTGGGCCGATCTGCTGGTGGGGTATCTCGTGGGGCTGGACGAAGTGAGCCAGTTCGCCGTCGACCCGGCGCGAGCCAGGGACTTCGCCGAAGACCTCCGCTACCGGAGCAATCTGAAGGGCGGCCGGCAGGCCTGGCCGTTGGTGCTGGCCTCGCTGCGGGCGGCCTTTGGGGAGGGGCTCTGTGCGGTCAGTCCCAATGCCGACCTGAACGCCCGGATTGCCTCCAGCATCCTGGCTTGTTTCCAGGGAGAGCTGTTCGATTCCACCGGGCTGTTCCGTTCGCTTTGGCTGATGCGACTGGCCAACGTCACCAACGACGCCCAGGGGATGGTCGAAGACCTGTTGGCGTTGGAAGAATCCGCCCCCGAGGTCGGCCGACCTCCGGAAGGTCGTTTAGGCCGGTTCGGCGGCCGACCCATATAAAGCCGCGACCGCCGGTCGCGCCCATTTTCCGTCGCGACCAGCGGTCGCGGCTTTATGCGCGAGTCAATCGCGGTCTTTCTGCCTGCTGCGGGCGCAGCGGAAACCGACGTGCTGGTAGGTTTCCTCGGGGCGTCGTTTGCCTCGGGTCGAGACGTGGTGGCCCGTGCGGAAGTCCTCCGGCGAGAGCCACGACCCGCCGCGCTGCACGCGAAATTGCCCCGCGGCCGGTCCGGGGGGATCGTGGCGGGGACCGTCGCGGTAGTAGCCCTCGCCGTAGAAGTCGTGGCACCACTCCCAGACGTTGCCCGAGAGGTCGTACAGCCCGAACCGGCTGGCCGCGAACGACCTGACCGGGGCAAGCCGCCGGTATCCGTCGGCGTCGGGTGGCTGGCCGTGTTGGCGGTAGTTGGCCTGGTAGCGGCCGTCGATCAACTCCTCGCGGCCCCAGGGATAGTCGGCGTCTCGCAGTCCGGATCGGGCCGCATACTCCCACTCGGCCTCGGTGGGCAGCCGCTTGCCGGCCCAGCGGGCGTAGGCCTCCGCATCGTACCAGGAGACGTGCACCACGGGGTAGTCGTCGCGGTCGTCGATCGAGGTGTCCGGGCCGCCCGGATGCCGCCAGTCGGCACCGCGGCACTTGACCCACTCCTCCCGCCCCGGATCGAAGACGTACGACCAGCCGCGCTGCTCCGCGGTGGTGATGCAGCCGGTGCGGGCAACGAAGCGGGCAAACTGCCGGTTGGTCACCTCGTGCTCGTCCATCCAGAACGACGAGACGGTCACCTCGCGGGCCGGGCGCTGATCCGGATCGGCGGCCAGATTGCTGCCCATGCGGAACGTTCCCTCCGCGATGTAGACCATCCGACCGATCGGCGGCAGCGGCGGCTGGGGATCCGCCGGGGTTGGGTCGCGCCGGAAGATACCCAGGGCCCAAGCTGCCGAGACGGCCACGGCGAGAAGCAGCATGTAGGCCGCAAGGAGTCTGATTCTGGCCACGAGCAGACCTCCGTGTTTGCCGAGCTTGGGACTCTCCAAGAACAAGTTCGTACTGTTGCGCCGGCTGATAGTCTCGCCCAGAAGGGCGGGGTTGGACGCGTTGACATTCCAGAAACCCCGCCCTCCCGGGCGGGGCTATCCTCCCAAAGTGCGACGTTGTTTCTTGAGAAGCCCTTATTCTTGCCGCCGCCGCTGGTATTCGCGGCTGGCGTTTTCCAGCACGCGGCGTTCCTTTCGCGTCAGGCTCTCTTCGCCCGAGTGGTGGATCTTTTCCAGGATTCGATCGACCTCTGCGCTGAGATCGGTCTGCGGGGGCGTGGGGTCATGGATTCGCAGCTTGGGCCGCCGCTTGAGCCTTGGCCGGGGTAACTGAAATCCGATCAGCCCGCCGAGCCTCCATCCGAAGCGGTGATAGAGGAAGGCAAATGCCGCGCCGGTCAGGTGGACGGTGTAGGCGACACTGCTGCCCTCAGGCCGGGTGACGGCCCCGTAAAGATCCCCCGCCACCAGCAACACGCCGAACAACCAGGCCGGCATGGGCAGCACAAACATGAACAGGATCGTCTGGCGGGGGAAATGGAACACGAACAAGATCAGCATCCCCACCACCGCTCCCGATGCGCCCAGCAGAGGAACGCCACCCGGCATTCCCGCTAGTCTGCTGGAAAGCGTCCAGACCAGCGATCCCAACAGGAGCATCACCAGATACAGCCGCAGGAACTCCTTGGGTCCGTAGATCGTCTCGATCGGGCGGCCGAAGATCCACAGCACGAGCATATTGAACAGGATGTGGCTGAAATCGTGCGGGGCATGGACGAACCCGTAGGTCAAGAACTGCCACCACATCCAAGGCTGGGTCAAGGTATCGCCCTTGACGGAGAGCCAGTAGGCGATAGCGTCGTTTTGAGGCGAGAGGCGCAGCCCCGTCTCTCCCCCTGTCAGCAGCAGGTTGGCGAGGAAGACCACCACGTTGATCAGGACCAGGATGCCGACCATGGTCCGCGGCGCGCGCAGCGAGACCCCGGGCCGTTGCTCTCGGTAGTAGTCTCGGTCCTGGATACCCATGGTTGCCCTCGCACTGCGGCGACGGGGCCTGCCGGCGGGGATCAGCTTGCCGGAAGCGTGGCCTCGGGCGGCCGAGCCGCCAGCGGCCGGCTTCCGGCTGGCACCCCTCGCCGGGAGGGTTCCGGGGCCAGCAGTCCCCGAAAACGTAGCTTATCGCCGGCCGGACAGGATAGAGGATTTCCTCGGTCTAGGTCCACAGAGATTTCGGCAGGGGGATTTCGGCAGGGGGATTCCGGTAGGGGGATTTCGGCAGGGGGATTCCGGCAGGGGAGTTCCCGTCGCCATCATTGCGCCCCTTCCAGCCGGCCGTCCCGATCCGTTATCTGGTTTCTTCCACACCGGATTGTGCCATTCTGCCGGTCCGTGCATCGATACGCCGCTCGGCGTCCCTTTGATTCTTCTCGACCTGGGCGGCGAGGGTCATGTTCTCGGCGATCAATCGATCAACGGCGTCCCGGCAGGCCTTTACCTCGCGCAGGAGCTTCTGGCGCAGCTCGTCCAACGCGGTCAGCTCGTACTGGCACTTCTGCTTTTCCGTGGTCAAGAGGTCCCTTTGTCTCTGGCGGTACTTTTGCTGCTGCTCCGCCTCGGTCAGCGCGGCGACGACGTACGCCAGGTCCTGCTCGGCGGCCTCGTTCAGGTCGAGCAGGATCGAGCGTTGCAGGTGGCAATCCTTCAACAGGACGTCGTAATCTCGGAGCCAGCGAACGTACTTTCCTTTCCCGTCTTCTAGCTCTTTCTCGACCACAGTTGTCCCGGGCACCGGTTGCCCGTTCTCATCCAGGTAGACCGGCTCGTAGACGACTTCGCCGTTGGCGTCCTTTTTCTCCTGCACATCTACGGCGTAGGCGAATTCGCCTTTCTGGTCCACGTAGACCAGCCTGGCGTTCTCGTCCACTACCGACGCGTAGAGGACCTTCGCGTTCTGGTCCACGTACATCACTCTGCCGTTTTCGTCCACCGCCACCACCTTTCCGCGCAGCCCCATTTTTTCCACTTCTTCGGTGGTGAGCAGTTGGCCGTCGTTGAGGTATTCCTCGACGCTTTCTGCCGGCAAGAGCTTTTTCAGTTCGTCCTGGTTCAAATGGGCGAATGCCTGGTGGCTGTCGGCCGGCATGATCTCGTACATGGTCCAGGTGGCCTTGCCGGCGCTTGCGGCCAGCCGCTGAAGTTCCGCCGTGCTCATCTTCATCGACGGTTCCAGGACCTCGGGTCCGGTGTAGTCGGGCTTGGCGGCGTCGAACTCGGCGAAGTTGAGAGTTCCGTTCTTGTCGGCATCGGCGGTTGCCAGGTGAGGTTGGAGCGAGGGGGGCAGTTCGCCGGGTTCGAGCGAGCCATTGCTGTTCTTGTCCAAGGCGTTGAAGGTCGTGACCTTGAACTTCCCGAGATAGCTGCCGCTTTGACCCGGGTCGGTTTGCTCGAAGAGATAGAGCACGGTCTTCTCGCCGATTCCGTGCACATCGCAGCTCACGGCGACCTGTCCGGTCTGTATGGTCTGGGGACCGGGTTGGGGCTTGCAGTCCCTCCAAACGCGGCCCCGGCCCACCAGCATCTTTTGCAGGTCCAGGCGGAGGCGCTCGATCCCCGGTTGGTATTGTTTGCCCTCGCCCTTGCCCTCGACCAACTGGCGATTGTCTTCCTGGATCTGCTTGATCCTCTTTTCATGCTGCTGGGCTTTTTCCCGCCAGTGCTTATGGGTCCTCAGCGTCCGCAGCGCCATGTAGAAGAAGGCCAGCGACGCCACGAGGATCAACCCGATCAGGACCTTGTTCCAGATGCTCATAGCGCCTTGGACCGTTGATTTGGAGGTGTTCCGGGGCCTCCGCCGGCGCAGAGGGGCCTTCGCGCGCACCGCCCTTTACACTTGATGATATTCACGCATTGGCCGGCTGTCAAGCGTCCGCCAACTCTGCCCGAGCTGCGCAAGCACGCCATTTGGCCGACTTGCCGTATGTCCCATATTCATCAAGCGCCACGCAACCCGCACAATCGCTTAAGTCTGAAGGCCCGGCGGCCGAAAGGTTATCTGGCATGTTGGCCTTCGTTGGTTGAGGGGGAACTGCGCCCGGGAGGCATCCCCCGGCTGACTTGTTCATGAGCCCTAGTTACTCCTGATATGACACCGCCCAAAAGACGGGCAAGCCGAGCCCTTTTCGCAGATCCCGACCAGCCGCGGCGAGACCGAACCACGCCGCCCGGCCGCTGGTGGTATGGGGCATGGGCATCGGTGCTGGGGCTGGTGTTGTTGGGCACCGCGGGTTGCAGCCGGGCGTTCTACCGCCGTCAGGCGGACCGCGAGGCGTACGCCCTGGTGGATTGCGCCAGCGATGATCCCCGTTGGCCGTTGGAGGGCTACACCATCGAGCCGGATCCGCGGTCGCGGATGTTCGATCCCTTCAGCCCCGATTGCCCCCCCATGCCGCCCGACGATCCGACCGCCCACCGGCTGATGCACTGCGTGGATTGCAAGCGGGGCTGGCCCTGCTGGCAACGCTACGGCGAGACCGCTTACGTCGAGAACCCGGACTGGAAGGCCTACTTGCCGTACGATGAGCAGGGCCGGGTGGTGCTGGACCGGGACGCAGCGATGGAGATGGCCTTGCTGCACTCCCGGGATTACCAGCAGGAACTGGAGGACCTGTACCTCTCGGCTTTGGCCGTCACGTTTGAGCGGTTCCGGCTGGATGCCCAGTTCTTTGGCGGCAATTCGACGTTCTTCGACGCGGAGGGGCGGCTGGCCGGTGGTCGAAGCCTGCTGAGCACCGACACCGACTTGCAGATGCAGAAGCTGATGGCCACCGGTGGCGAGCTGGCCGTGGGGGTGGCCAACTCGCTGGTCTGGCAGTTTGCCGGTCCGGACACCTACAGTGCGAACACCCTGTTGGATTTCTCGCTGATTCAGCCGCTGCTGCGGGCGGGCGGCCGGGCCGTGGTGCTCGAGTCGCTGACCGCCTCCGAGCGGGCATTGCTGGCCGAGATCCGCGCCCTGGAGCGCTTTCACCGCGAGTTTTACATCCAAGTCGTCACCAGCTACCTCGGACTGCTCGAGGAGCAGATTCGAATCCTCAACCAGGAGGCCAACGTCGACGCCTTGCAGGAGAGTTATGAACGGCTGGAGGCAGCTTTCCTGGGCGGCCAGATGAAGGGCCAGACCCGCTACCAAGTAGACTTGGCCTTGCAGAGCCTTTTGACTGGTCAGAGCGCGCTGCTCTCGATCAACGCGGCTTACGAAGACCAGCTCGATGCCTACAAGCTCACCTTGGGTGTGCCGCCCGACCTGGATGTGCAGATCGAGGATCCGCTCCTGGAGCGTTTCAACTTGATTACCCGGGACCTGACCAATACGCAGAACGCCGTGGGCGCACTTCTGGAAGAACTCCGCGATTCTGAGAAGCCGATGCCGGCCGACTGCCAGGAGCAGATCTTGACCATCCGACAGGAGTGCCTTGCCCATTTGGACACGGTCGAGCAGGACTTCGAGGTGCTGCTGGATGCCGTCCCTGCGCGTGCCCGGCGGCTTCGGCAGTTGTCCGCCCGGCCAGAGTTCCGGCAGAAGGAGGTCGATCCCCGTGTGTGCGACGTCCGGGGGCTGTACAAGCGCGTGGTGGAACTCTGCCAGGAATTGAAGGGAATCGAGGTTGCCAGGGAACTGGCCGGGCAACTGGAGCCCGAACCGCCCGAATTGGAGGTAGGCGAAGATCCCAGAGGACTGGTCGAGAGGTTGAAGGCGACGCTGGCCGAAGCCGAGCCATTGCTGGGAGTTGCTCCCACGCCGGAGACCGACGTGGACGCCCTGCGCAAGCAGGTGACTCAATTGCTGAGCAGGCTGTCGAACCAGCTATTGCAGTTGTCGTTGATCCAGGCCAGTGCTCGGCTGGATACGATCACCCTGGTCCCGGTAGAACTGGCCTCCGAAAAAGCCCTGGAAACTGCCCGCGAGAATCGCCGCGATTGGATGAACGCCCGGGCGTCCCTGGTCGACAGTTGGCGGCAGATCGAGCTGGCGGCTAACGATCTCAAGAGCGGGTTGGACGTGACGTTCAGCGGCGACATCAACACCATAGACAACAACCCGGTCCAGTTCCGCAGTACGACCGGGCGTCTTCGGGTGGGCCTGGAATTCGACGCGCCGTTGACGCGCCTGGCCGAGCGCAATGCCTACCGCCAGACGCTGATCGACTACCAGCGGTCCCGCCGGGACTACTACGCCTTCGAAGACGGCGTCGCGCAAAGCCTCCGCAGCCGGCTGCGCACGATCCGGCTGAGCCAACTGGACTTCGAAGTGAGTCGGGCAGCCGTCTTCGTGGCCATCACCCGGGTCGATCTGGCCCGGCGCGACTTGACACGTCCCCTGCGACCGGGCGAGACGTCGCAGGTCGGCGTCACGGCGGCCCGGGACGTCGTGGAAGGCCTCCGGTCCCTGCTCGCCGCGCAAAACAACTTCCTGAGGTTGTGGGTCAACTACGAGATCGACCGCCTCAATCTGGACCTCGAGCTGGGCACGATGCAGTTGGACGGTCGCGGCATGTGGATCGACCCGGGGCCGATCGAGACGGCAGATGGAGACCAGGGGGACCGGGCCGAAGAAGCGCCGCTGCTGCTGGAGGACCCCGAGCAGATCCCCGTCCCGGGCGGCGAGCCCGTCGGGCCCGGCATCCTATAGCCCCCCATTCGAGTCGCCCGGCCGTGCTACCGGAGTGTCCGGATGATCCCCCCGGCGCCGTTGGCGTCGCTTTCCGCGGCTGTTGGAGCCGGGTTCCAAGTGGGGTCCCCCGCCGGTGTGTGGCAAGTTTCCCTGGCAGTTGTGTGGGTGGCTGGCGGTCAGCCGCAGGCTGCCCCCCAGCGCGCTCTTCTGGGGGCTCGCTGCGCTCGACGCCAGCCACCCCAAGCACCGAGTTGCCAGGAAAACTTGCCACACACGTATTCGCCCGGCCGTGACAGGACGCGGCGCGGCGATTATAATCACAATTGGGGTGGTGTCGGTAGATCGCCGTCCCAGCCGTGTTCCCGTTGGCTGGCAAGCTGCCGGGCCGCGTTCCAAGGAGGTGCCCTTTGATGCGTCGATTTCCATCGTCATCCCGGATGCCGTTGGGGGCTCGCTGTCGGGCCGGGTTTTCCACGCGCGGATTGGTGCTGGCCCTGCTGGTGGTGCTGGCCGTGCCCGCTATCGCCTGGTCGGTGTTCCGGAATGGGACCTGGTACTTGCGGAA
>CAZUAM010000312.1:0-8486 GCA_964618095.1 uncultured Planctomycetaceae bacterium
AGACCCTGGGACGCAGATACAACGCCCGCCGCACAGGCTATTAGCCCAGGCGGAGGAACGGTACACCTGAGTTCGTCGCATATAGTTCCTTTTGTTACCTTCGATACAGGATGAGCAGGCCGCGGTGCCTGCGTATTACCAGAGCAGGGGGAAAAACCTCATGACTGGACCGATACAATTGACACGAAGAGTGGCTCTTTGCGGTGTTTTCCTCTGGATGCTGCAAGGTAGCGGGGCCGTCGTGGCGGGGCCATGTTTGGTGTCTCCTTGCAGGAGCGGGTCTATCTGCATTGCCAATGCACAAGACTACGGCTATTTTCATGCCCGCTGGCGGCGATGGCCGGGTGAGCTGCGACCAGACATAAACTTCCCTCGGTCGATCGGCGCCGAGGTGGTCCCGACACCTGAGGGCGAAGAGCAGTCTGAGGGAGGGCCGCGGATGAAAACGGATTCGCCCTTCTTGCCGGAGCCACCGATTGAAGCGCCCGGACAACCCCCTGCTGGAGCGCCCTTCGAGCCGCGGATTGAGATCCCCGCAGAGCCCAAGATTGAAGTGCCCGCAGAGCCCAAGGTTGAAGTGCCCTCAGAGCCCCCGATTGAAAAGCCCTCAGAGCCCCCGACTAAACCGTCCGCAGAGCCCCCGGCTGACGCGCCCCCGGGGGCGGCAGTTGAGGTGCCCAAAGACACCGCCTTGCTCAAACCGCTTCTCGAAAACAACCGGGCTACCCCGGCCGAGGAGCGGAGAGGAGTGCCTCCGTTGTTCGGGCCGGATTGGGTCGGCGGCTTGCCCGATCGGCTGCCGGCAGAGCCCCCCGCGAAAGCGTTCCCAGGTCGGCCAGTTGATCAGGCACCGGCAGAGGCGCCCAAAGACACCGCCTTGCTCAAACCACGTCTGCGGGACGGTGGGGCTGCCCTGGCCGAGAAGCCGAGGGCGACGCCTCCGCTAGTGCGACCGGGTTGGTTTGGCCGTTTGCCCGGTCGGCAGCCAGATACGGGCCCCTCGGCTCCCTTGGGAGCGCCTGCTGAGAATGCGAAGCTCGAGATTCCCGACGTCAGGGCAGAACTACCGAAACTCGCACCGCGATCGCCGCTGGGCGGGAAGGTGAACAAACAGGAGTTGGACATTTCCGCAGAGGCGCCCAAAGACACAGCCACGTTCAGACCGCTCTTGCAGAGCAGTTGGGCTTCACTGGCCGAGGAGCGGAGGGGGATGGCTCCGTTGTTGGGGCCGAGTTGGCTTGGCTCCTTGCCCGCCCATTCGGCGGGCCAACGCGATGCCCCGCCGATGGGAGGGCCGCCGGACGCGGGCCGTTCGGTTCCATTGGAAACGCCCGCCGAGAAGCCCAAGCTCGAGATCCCCAACAGCGGCGTAGGATTCCCGAGGCTCGCTCCGCGATCGCTGATCGGCGAGAACCTGTACCGAGGGAGGTTGGACGTTGCCCGGGCTTCCGATAGCCGGCCGTTCGCGGAGAAGTCTCGGCCCCAATCGCTTCGGGCCAACTGGACGGCAGCCTTGGATCCCGGCTTCCGCGGCGAGATCAGTCGTGCGACGGGCCGGTATCCTTCGGTGGAGCGGTCCCGGCCCGCGACGTACCAAGTAGCCGTCGAACCACAGGCCGCTTCGGCGGGGCATGTTCCGCGTCCCTCCGATGGGACGCCGGCCGTCCGGAAGCAGCCACCCGAGCAGCCCCGCGAGCAACTTTCCGGGCGTTCGCAGGACGTCGGAGAAGTCGGAAGTATGCCTCTGGCCCTGGAGGGCTTTTGTCTGGTCGAACTCGGCGAGAACGAGCGTTGGCTGCCCGGTAATCCCCGCTGGTCGGTGGTGTATCAAGGCCGGAAGTACCTGTTTTCCGGCCCAACCCAACGGCAGCGCTTTCTGGCCGCTCCCCATCGCTACGCGCCGGTCTATTCCGCGCACGACCCGGTGTTGATCGTGGATGGGAACCGCCGCGTCCCGGGACAGACAGATTACTGCGTGATCTACGACGGCCGGTTGTACATGTTCTCCGGCTCGGCAACCCTGGCACGATTCAAAGAGAATCCGGATCGCTACGCGGTGGGCGGCCGGCGGTAGTTGAGGCTGCTCGCCCCAAAACGACGGCACCGGCAGAGTGCAACAACGTTCCGGGAGTGACGTTTCTGCGCGCGCCGGGCTTGTACGCCTGCTCCCTTTGCCGACCCGTAGCTTGGCACCTTCTTCGAACCGGCGGAATACTCTTGTGTGATTCAGTTTCCGGTATGATTCCGTTGAACCATAAAGCCGCGACCGGTGGTCGCGTCCGGAACGATCACCGCCGGTTTCTGCGATCCTTCGGCGCGACCACCGGTCGCGGCTTTATGAGATTCCGACACCACAACTGCACGCGACATCGGCTCTTCCGGCTAATTGAACGGTATTGAGGCTGGACTGACACACCGAGTCTCGGCGTGCGACGATTTCGAGTGGCGTGCCACCGGGGTAGCCCCTCGAACGTTGCCGGCAGCGAAAGCGGCAAGGCCAAACCGAGCGCTCCGCTGATCACGAGTCAACTCTCTTGACGCAAGCCTCCCCGACTCCACATTGACATCCGGGACTGCACACTCTACATTCCAAGTTGGGTGGTTCTCCCGGCGTGCAACCCACGATGGCCGGGAAGGGCATCTTTGATGTCCTTCCGATGGGAAGAGGTCGCGGCAGTTGAGGTTGCCCTGAGCGGGCGTTTCTAGAGGCTCGAGGTCTTTCATGACGGACGTAGCGGCCACAGCGAAGAAGATCATTGCCAACGTCGAGAAGGTCATCGTCGGCAAGCGGCGGCAGGTCATCCTCTCGCTGGTCTCCTGGTTCTGCGAAGGCCACGTCCTCTTGGAGGACGTGCCCGGCGTGGCCAAGACGATGCTGGCTCGGGCGCTGGCGAAGAGCGTGGGCTGCTCGCTGAAGCGAATTCAGTGTACCCCCGATTTGCTGCCCACCGACGTGACCGGGGCCTCGATCTTCAATCAGAAAACCGCGGAGTTTGAATTCCGCCCCGGGCCGATCTTCGCCCAGATCGTGCTGGCCGACGAGATCAACCGGGCCACGCCGCGCAGCCAGTCCGCGCTGCTGGAAGCCATGGCTGAAGGCCGTGTGACCGTGGACGGTGTGAGCCACGAGCTGAAACCGCCCTTTCTGGTCATCGCCACGCAGAACCCGATCGATCACGAGGGCACGTTCCCGCTGCCGGAAGCACAGCTCGACCGCTTCCTGATGCGGTTCAGCCTGGGCTACCCCAACATGCAAGAAGAGTTAAAGATGCCCGAGCTGCTCCGGCGGGGCAATCCGCTGGACGAACTCCGGGCGGTGGTGGCGGCCGACGAGTTGCTGGCCGCACAGCGGGCGGTTCGTGAAGTGCACGTGGACCAGAAGGTCCGTCGATACTTGGCGGAAATCGTCCACGGCACGCGGGCCTGCGAGGAGCTGAGCTTGGGCGCGAGTCCCCGGGCGTCGATTGCCCTGTTCCGCACGGCGCAGGCGCTGGCCGCCGTTTCCGGCCGCAGTTTCGTCCAGCCCGACGACGTGAAACGCGTGGCCGCCCCGGTGCTGACGCATCGGGTGATTCTGCGGCCCGAAACCCGGCTCCGCAAGATCACGGCCGCTGCGGTCGTCGAGGAGGTCGTGGCCGAGGTTCGCGTTCCCTTGCTTTCCCAGGAGCCGGACTTGCCATGAAGTGGTACGCCGGGGCCACGCTGCTGCTGGTGGTCGCCCTGGTTTTCGGCCTGGGGTTGCTGGCCTACGCCATGTACGCCTTGCTGGGAGTGATGGCCCTCAGCAGGTTGCTCTCGCGGGTCTGGGCCGCCAGCCTTTCTGCCACCCGCGAGTGCAACCGCTTCTCGGTCCACGTGGGCGACACCGTGGCCGTGGTGATTGCCGTCGAGAACGCCGGCGTCCTGCCGGTGGCCTGGGTGCTGATGGAAGACCTGCTCCCCGCGGATGCGCTGATCCACGAGCCGCCAAATCTGCGCGTCAAGGGAAAACGACTGCAACTGGCGATGTTGAAAAGCCATGGTCGGAAAACGCTCTTCTACCAGTTGGAGTGTAATCAGCGCGGGTACTATCAGATCGGTCCGTTGGTGCTGGAGACCGGCGACCTGTTCGGGCTGCATCGCCGCTACCGGGTGGGTACCCAGCCGCATTTCCTCTTGGTCTATCCGGAAATTGTGCCGCTGGAGGGATTCGACGTCGCCTCGCGACGTCCCATCGGCGAGGTGCGAATGTCGCACCGGCTCTACGAAGACCCCACCCGGATAGCCGGCGTCCGCTGGTATCAGGCCGGCGATCCGCTCAATCGCATCCACTGGCGTGCCACGGCGCGTACGGGCAGCTTGCACAGCAAGGTCTACGAGCCGTCCACCGTTGCCGGGGCGACCATCCTGTTGGATTTTCACCAGGCCTCCTACGATCCACGCCACGAACCATACCGCAGCGAACTGGCCGTGACCGCCGCGGCTTCGGTGGCCAACGCGGTGTATGAAATGGGCCAGCAAGTCGGGCTGGTTACCAACGGCCGCGACGCCGCCGACCGCATCCGGCAAGAAGGTTGGGACTACGACGTCCGCTCGCGCCAGGCGGCACGCAAAGCGGCCGAAATGCAGCCGCACAGCGACCGGCTACAGCCGCTGATGGTCGAAACGCGGCGAGGCCCCGAACAATTGATGCGGATCCTCGAAACCCTCGCCCGCGTCGAATTGACCGACGGCCTGAATCTGGCCCAATTGGTCACCGAAACCGCCAGCCGGTTGCCCCGCGACGCCAGCGTCGTGGCGCTATTGCCGGCGGTGACTGCCGAGACCGCGATTGCGCTGGGCAATCTCCGCCGCAGGGGTCTGGCGGTGACCGCCATCGTGAACTTGTACGACCAGGGCGATTTCGAGCAGGCCTCTGCCCGGCTGCTGGCCGAAGGAATCGAGGCCCGGCATCTGAGGGATCGGGAGGCAATTGTCACGATTTGCCGCAATTATGTGCTAAGATGAGAGCATGGCCCAGCGACTCCACAAGACGTTAGTCGACTACCTGGTGATCGCGATCAGTCCGGCGTTGATCATGACGTTGATCGGGAGCCTGGTGTTCTTCTTGATCGAGGTTTTTTACCGGGGCCCCTTCGAGGCACGGCTGAAGTACGTCTTTACGCTGTACGTTTTCGCCGCAGTCCTGGTGGGGAGGATCGCGATCGAAGAAGGCAAAGAACGTGCCCGGCTATTCGCCGTTCCGTTGGCCATTGCCGCGTTTGTCGTTCTCCTGCGCTTTGTCGATTCGGCAGGTCCGCTGAGTCTCATCCTGATCCTGGTGATTCTCTGGTGCGCCGACAAGCTCACCTGGGATTGCACCGTGATTGATGAAAGACAACGCGACACCGGGAAGGGCTTGCTTCAGGTGGCCGGACTGGACAGGCCGAAAGCGAGTCGCACTCCATCGGACGCGGAGCAGCCGGCCGAAGAGAAACTTGAAGGAGTCACCTCGCGCGACGCAACCTCCGCAACCTGGTGGAAGCGCCTGATTGAGCGCCAGCGGCGTCCTCATGCTCCGGGCGTTTGGGTCGTCTATTTCTCGCTGGCCGCACTGCCGCTGTTCGGCATCGGACAACTCTTGATTCCGCCGGGAAACCTGGCAGAACGGCAATATGCCTTTTGTCTGTTATTGATCTACGTGGCCAGCGGGCTGGGGCTTCTGTTGGCAACCAGCTTTCTCGGGCTCCGCCGTTATCTCCGCCAGCGCCGCCTGGAAATGCCGACCGTGATGGCCAGTGTGTGGCTGGCGATCGGCTGCATCTTGATTGTCGTCCTGCTGACGTTCGCGGCACTCCTGCCGCGCCCCAACGCCGAATACGACGTCTCTCGCCTTCCGTTTACGATCGGCTCACCGCATCAGGAACCGTCCCAACATGCGGCCGGAAGAGACGGAATCGAAGCGGATGAGGGTGAGTTGCATTCCGCGGAAGTAGATCAGGAAAGTGAGCCCGCGCCCACAGAGGGCACGGGCAAGAACGGCGGGGAATCCGGCAAACAGGATGGAAACGGCGAATGGAACGCGGAAGGGCAGCACGGAAAAAACCACTCGCAGCCGGCCCGGGAAGAGGAGCCGGAAGAACCCCCGAAGGACCCAAGCACCGACTCTCGAGCTCGGCCACAGGACAGCTCGCAGGCAGAGGAACGCTCGCCAGGCCGCGACGCCGGTGACGGGACCCGGCGTCCGAAGTCGGAAACGGAACCGGCCCGTGATCGTGCCAGTGACCCCCACCGCCAACCTGCGCCCCGTCCTCAGAACTTCATGCGAGGCATCAGCCGGGAAGTGGCGGCGCTGTTGAAGTGGATTCTCTACGCTGCCGTAGTCCTCATCGGGATCTATTGGCTGTGGCGTTCCCGGGCCGAAGTGCTGGCGGCCTTGCGAGGTCTTCTGCAGGGATGGCGCGCGTTTTGGCAGAACCTCTTCGGTCGTAAGCGCAAAGTGGCCGGCGAAACTGCCAGGGCTGAACAGAGCCGGAAGCAGCCGGTGCCGCGGCCGTTCGCGGACTTCACCGATCCCTTTGCGGCGGGAACCGCGGGCCGCTACTCGCCCGACGAACTGGTCAGGTACAGTTTCGAGGCCCTCGAGGCCTGGGCCCGAGAACACGGATGCCCGAGGCAGCCCGAACAAACCCCTCACGAGTTCGCCCGAAACGTCGGCACCCGCGTGGCATCACTCTCCCGCAATGCTCGAAAGCTTGCGGACCTATACTGCCGGGCGGCCTACCTCCCATCGGCAGGGCATCCTGATGCCCTACCGAACGGGCGGGGCACCTTGCCGGCAGCAAGCGTCGGCCCTTTGAGGCAGCTTTGGCAACAGCTTCGCTCAGCGGTAGTCACGCCTACTGGAATACCGGGGCAGTAAACCCACAGTGGAAGGACGTCCCTTAACCCGGAAGGTTCCTCATGCTCATTATCCGTTGCATCTGTGCAGCCTATTGGCTGTTGTTGACGACGCTGCTGTTGGCGCCGTTGGGACTGCTCGGCTTCCCCCACATTCCCGGGCACCCCACAGACGTGGGCGTGCATTTCTTGCTCTTCGCCATGCTGGGGATCCTCGTCCCGGCCAGCCGTCTGCCTCTGCGACGCCTGTCGCTGGCCGCATTACTGGTAGGCTATGCGATTGCATCCGAGTTGCTGCAATCGTTTGTCCCCACGCGAGACACCACGCGCTGGGACCTCCTGGAAAACCTCCTCGGCTTGGCCGCCGGGAGCGCGATTTGGTGGGTCGCGCAAGAGTATGTATTTCAGAAGCCGAACAAGCGCAAATAGCGCAAAACGTGAAAGCGGGGCTCGGAGCTGGTTCCTACCGTTCGGCCGGCGACTGAACCTTCAGCCCTCTCGGCTATCGCCCGAATCCTGGGTAGTAGTTTCCGTAGTTCATGTAGTACTGCGGGATGATGACTCCCCGAAGACTCTGGGTCTGGCGGCCCAGAGTCCGGACGCTGTGCTGGAGCCCCATAATCTGCCGGTCCCTGTCCCGGCTCTCCTGGATCCGGTCCAACCGCGGTTTGACATACTGGCTGTAAGGATCGATGACGCTATAAGCGGAGGAGAGGCGGTCTAGCTCCATGTAAGGACTCACCGCGGCAGGTCGCCTGTAGCCCGTAAACGGTTTGGGTGTCCTCGCCCCAGGCGAGTAAGCCGGTCCGGGCGCGAGGTCCGATCTGGCAGTCCTCGCCTGTTGAGAGGCAAAGGGATCATAAACGGAGCGTCCCCGATACGCCGGCCGCGTTGCCCTGGGCCGAACGTACGCTGCGGAGCCTGAGGGCCCAGGGCCTGAATAGCCGGCCGATGGACTGCCGGCCACGGGTGGTTGTACCCCCGCTTGGTCCCCTGGGAACGAGCCGGCCGTGGGCGGGCCATAGGGATACGCCCCTGACGCGGCCGAAGGGTCCGTCGGAGCAAACGGTATCAGGGGATTCTGAGGCGTCGACTGGCGATTCGCCTGTGGCGGCTCGCCAAACGGTGCCGAAGGATACGCCGGTTGAAGGCTGGGACCTGCCGCTTGCCCAGGACCCGGCGACCCGGGCCTCCGCCCGGGATAACTCGGCCTTCGCCTAGGATAACTCGGCTCCCACGTAGAAACACCCGGTCCCGGGTAACTTGGCGCCGGCCCGGGAATATCAAACTCCAGCGTCGGCGCCTGGAGCCCAGGGCTTCCCAGCGGATCAAGAGACGAATCGACGCCGGGAATCAACACCCCACCCAAAACCAGCGTCCAAACCCCAATCGCCGTATTCATCGTAATTCCCTCCCATTCTGCCTCGGGCGCCGTAGCCGCTCGGGCACGCAGGGTAATTTCAAGACTTTCCAGACCAGTTTGATTCTACGCCAATTCCGCCAATCCGGCAATCACAAACGACCTGAATTGCCACACACCCTGCGGGGGGAAAGTATCTCGCCAACAGGGCGGCTCCGCCTGGGCTAATAGCCTGTGCGGCGGGCGTTGTATCTGCGTCCCAGGGTCT
>CAZUAM010000313.1:0-8483 GCA_964618095.1 uncultured Planctomycetaceae bacterium
GCAACAAGACGACAACCCCAATCCGACGGTAAATTCCTTGCCGCCCCTCGCCTAAAGGGATAGAGGGAGACGGCCCGCGCCGGGAACGTCATGGACAGCTCACCCCTTTGCACGACCGAAACGGCAGAGAACGGCCGCGTTCTGGTCGCAACGCTGGACAACCCGCCCGACAACGCCGTCAGCCCGGAAATGCTCGAGCACCTCGGCAAGGCGCTGGACGCACTGGCGGCCGACGGGGGACCCGACGTGGCCGTCCTCACCGGGCGGGGCCCGGTCTTCTCGAAGGGCTTTGACCTCCGCGTGGTCCATTCTCACCGCGACCGCGCCGCCCACGGCAGCTCGCTGCTGCTGGGCAACGACGTCTGTAGCCGGCTGGCAGAGTATCCGAAGCCGGTGATCGCCGCCGTCAACGGCCCTTGCCTGGGGGCCGGCCTGGAGCTGGCCTTGGCCTGTCACTTCCGCCTCTGCACGGAGGGTGCCCGGCTTGGCCTGCCCGAACTCTCCCACGGCCTGATCCCCGGGCTGGGCGGCATCCACCGCCTAGTCCGACTCCTCGGCCGGGCCAAGGCGCTGGAGCTGATTGCCCTGGGCGACCTCATTACGGCCGAGGAAGCCCACCGCATCGGCCTGGTCAATCGCGTCCTGCCCCGGGCGGACTTCATGCCCAGCGTGCTCTCCTTCGCCAGGGCGATTCTCTCGGTCGATCAGGCCCTGATCCGGGAGGTCATCCGTCTCACGGCGCTGGCCACGGTCAAGGGCGACCAGGACAGCGTGATCGAGACCATCGAGAGCGTGCTGCGGCTCTCCCCCCCGCCACCCCGCTGAGCTCCCCGCCTCGATCGAGGAAGCGGCTCGCAGTAACCGCATTCATGCGGTTTTCCCCCACACCGGGTCGCCCGACCCGATCAGTCGGGTCACTACGGACAAGTTCGTCCGCGGGCGGCCGGCGCTGGGACCACAGATACGCGGACACGCACGGATATTGAGAACCCCCCCGAAAGGCCGTGTTCTGTAACGAAGTTGGCGATTGTGCCTCTCTATTGTCGAATTCTGCGCGACTCGCTAGAATCGCGCTAAGCTGTGTTCTTCCCAACGTTTGCGCTGCGGATTTGTCCGTCGCGGATTGACTAATACTGTTCACGTGTATATGTTTTATTGAAAAGTACGAGTCCCCTTTCTAGCACGTTGATGGGGTAGCGATGCAGGTTGCCGACCTACTGGACAAACTCGGCTACCGTGACCCGCCGAACTTCCTGCGCCGTCGGCAGAGTGCCTTTGAAACGGCCCCAGATTTTGGGCACGTCTTTCGACGCGCTACCAAGGAGCCGATTCGTCTCCAAGGCGTCTACACCTTGCGGCCGCCTTCGGAGACTGGGGCGTCAAGCGTCGTGCCGGTGGTCTACGTGTGCACGGCCTCCTCGGAAGGCAAAGCAGACGAGATCCACCGATTGGTTTGGAACCAGGATGTGGTTCCTTTTCTGATCGTCCACATGCCGATGGGCCTGAAGCTGTATTCGGGTTTTTGGCACAGGCGCTGGGCGAGCGGCGAAGTGGATGGTGTGTTGAAGCCGCTGACCGACTTCAACAGAATCTCCGACCTTATCGAAGATTTCCACGCCGACTCCATCGACAGCGGCAACATCTGGCGCGAGCGTGGCAAGCAGGTTACGCCCGAGCATCGCGTTGACTGGAAGCTGCTGGACAATCTCGACAAACTCGATCGCTTGTTGTGCGACGATCGCTTGCGACGCGAGGTCTCGCACGCCCTGATCGGCAAGTACGTCTATCTGCACTATCTCCGCGACCGTGATATCCTCTCCGACAGGAGGCTCAGTCGATGGGGGATTGACAGGTCATCGGTCTTTGGCAGCAACGCGACAATCGAGGGCGTCCGCGCCGTGGTCGAGCACTTGGACGAGTGGCTCAACGGCAGCGTCTTTCCACTCGACTTGCATGGCAGGCACGCGCCGGAACCGCGCCATCTTCGTTGCGTGGCAGGTGTCTTCGGGGGCGATGAGATCACCGAAATCGGCGACCGACAATTGAGTCTCGACTTCCAGGCGTACGATTTTTCTTACATCCCCATCGAGACCCTGTCGGTCGTCTACGAACAGTTTCTCCACGCCCCCAAGAAGGCAGGCGAGCCCAGCCGCGGCCGACAGATCGGCGCGTACTACACGCCGATCCCGGTCGTCAACCTGATGCTCTCCGAGCTGGAGGAACGACGGCCGCTGGAACGGGGCATGCGAGTGCTCGACCCCTCCTGCGGGTCGGGCGCGTTTCTGGTGCAATGCTACCGCCGGCTCATCGAGAAGGAGTTCCCGCCGCGCACTGAGCCCACGCCGGGCGAGCTCCGCGACTTGCTGCAGAAGACCATCTTCGGCGTAGACGTGGAAGAAGATGCCTGTAACGTCAGCGAACTGAGCCTCATCCTCACACTTCTCGACTACGTTCATCCGCCGGACCTGGGAGATCCTGGGCGCAATGGGTTCAAGCTTCCGGTGCTTCGCGACAACAACATCTTCCATGCGAGTTTCTTCGGGGAACCGGCGGTCGAGCACAAGGTATTGCGCCGAAAGTTCCACTGGATTGTTGGCAATCCGCCATGGAAGCGGCTGAGTCCGGACAACCTGCAGAAACACGACGAGCCCGTTTGGAAGTGGATTAAGGAAAACGAAAGGGACCGCCCCGTCGGCGGCAACCAAGCGGCTCGGGCGTTTGCCTGGGAAGTCCTGGACTATCTGCTCCCCGACGGGGAAGTCGGGCTGTTTCTTCCGGCCATGACACTGTTCGAGAATCCAGCACGTGGATTTCGGCAAAGGTTTTTTCAACAGGCTAAGGTCAACACGATCGTCAACTTCTCCAACCTAGCTGAGGTGTTGTCGGCCGGTCGTTTTCGTGTTCCGGCTGCGGCGTTGTTCTACGAATTGCGACGCGAGGGTGAAGCCACGCCCGCTGAAGACGAGTTTGTACGAACATATTCACCGCTGGTCGCCAATCAAGAGCCGACGCGGCCAGTCAAGCAGGGAACTCGCAATGAATCTTGGAGCATCGTCATCAACGCCAGTGAGATTCGCGACATTCCCACGGTTCGCGTCGCTGAGGGAAAAGGGTTGCCTTGGAAACTGGCGACCTGGGGATCATCGCTTGACATGCGACTGCTCAGCAAGCTCGTTCGGCGATTCCCGTCGTTGCGGGATCTGGAGAAAAGGAAGGTTCTGGTTGTCTCCCAGGGACTAGAACTGCGTCCGGAGCCGAAGAGCGAACGGGATGAGGAAGTCGAACTCGTCGAGGAAGTGATAGGAAAAAACAAACTGGACATGAAGCCGCTCAAACGACTACGGCATGTGTTCTCCTTTCCGCGTAACGCCATTGTGCCCGTCGAACCGGAATTCACGTACGCGCGGAAAGGACGTGTGGAGTTGCCCTTGTCGATCTGTCGTCCGCCACACGTGATTGTCAGCGAGACACGATACTTCGCCGTATATCACAGCAAGTTCCTTGCCGTCCCGCCGCGCCAGATTGGCATTGGGAGTCCTTCGAAGGACAGCAGGTTCCTCAAAGCGCTGTCCCTTTACTTGAGCTCGGATTTCGTTTTCTATCACCAGTTTCTTACGTCAACTCACTTTGGCGTTAAACGTGACATCGCGACATTGAAAGCATTGCGGGATCTCCCTGTCGCAATTACGGATCTGTCACGCAGCCAGCTTGCCGAATGGACAAGACTCCATGCCCGTTTGGCGGAGACAGAACCGCGACAATTGGACGAGAGACAAGAAGTTGAGTCAGCAGGCGACCGACAGTTGCCTCTGTTTTCGGGGAATGATGTGGATGATGGACTCAGCGACCTGCTGCACGAGTTGAACGAGATGGTCAACGAGTCTTTGCAGCTCGATGCGGGTGAAAAGGCCCTCATCCACGACCTGGTTCATGTCCGACTCGCCCTCAATGACGGCAAGACCGGCAGACCGGCCGTTCGTCCACCCGAAGCCCGCGAATTGCGATCATACGCTCAACGACTCAAATCGGAACTGGACGACTTCATCAGCGGCGAGTTGCCAAAGCGTCATCAGATCACTGTCGTCTATGACACACTCTCCGGCATGATTCAAGTCGATCTGATCAGGGACTCGGCGGCGGCACGCAAGGTGACGGTGATGAAGGCGGACGCCGCAACGGCTCGTCAACTCGAGAGAACGCGCCGCCGCTTGCGCCACCAGCGGGCGCAATGGGTCTACTTCGACCGCAACCTCCGGGTCTACGAAGGGACGCGGACCTACATCTTCAAACCCATGCAGCGATTCCACTGGACCGAAAGCCAGGCCATGATCGACGCGCGGGAGATCATCCCCGAGACCCTCCAAGGTGCGGGAGGCGACACGTGATCGGTTCCAGGTCGCGCCAGCCGAGCCGTCGCTCCGACAACTTTGCCGACTACGATCGGCTGTTCATCCCGCAAGTCCATACGCTCCTCAAACTGGGATATGATCGCCTCACGCCAAAGCAATACGCCCGCGAAGAGGAAACGACGATTACGGGCGACCTGGTCGAGTCCATCGAGGCGGTGCTCGACTACCCCACGGGGGATTGGATGCGGTTCTACTCCGTCTATGACGACCCGCCTGTGAACGAACCGAGGCGACGCGGCCGACGCAGACGGCGAGGCCGGGAACGAACACGGGTTGACATTCGCTTGGATTCATCCGAGGTCTCACCGCGTACACGTTTTCGCTTTGAGTGCAAACGATTGGACGCAACCAAGCGTGTGAAAGAGTACTTGGGAAGCGAAGGCCTTGGATGCTTCCTGGCAGGCAAGTACGCCCAGCAGGACTCTCGCGCGGGCATGGTTGGATACGTTCAGTCAGACGGTGAATCTACCTGGGCGCGACGGATCGCAAAAGCCCTAGACGCCTCGGCTGATGAGTACGCCCTTCGCCGTGATAGTCCTTGGCGACATGAGCCTGTGATCAAGGAACTGGAGCACACCTACCGATCTGGTCACGGACGCGGTCAAGGAAGAGGAGCGATTGAAGTATATCACACATTGCTGCGTTTCTATTGATCTGACCGTGTCAGGGGCTTGAGGGGCAATCTTCACGCGCGAGGCAGTGCGTCGCCTGCCTCAGAAGCGTCCTCACCCCGGGCCTCTCTCAAAAAGACACGAGATTTCGTTGAAATTGGCCCACGCCTTGCGGTAGAATTCGTAAGCTGTCAGTTGTCAGCCTTCGGCTTTCAGGACGGTTTTGCGGGCAATTCGCCGCGGCTCGAGATTGCTGAGACCTGATTGCTGATCGCTGACGGCTGTGCGGCCGGCACTCAGCAGGAGCGAAAATGAAAACCCGGAGACCCCGGCCGATCCGAGACTTTGGCGGGATGGTGGGAATAGAGTCTTGGCGGGAAACGTTGCGGGAAGGGCGTCGCGGAAGGCCGCGGGAATGGCCTCAAGCGAGCCCTGAGTTCTTCTACCTTTCCCTCGACTGACTCGGGGTCCCCGGGATGTTCGCTCCTTCAAGCGGCACGCCACCGGTCCCGGACGGAAACTGGCCGGCCGGCCGGTGACTGGGACTGTGTAAGGTTACGATGATCAGCTTGTTTCGGTTCGCAAAATCGATCAGCTCGGCCTGATCGAGGATGATGGTCCGCTCGGCCTCGACCGCCAGGACGCGTCCGCCGGATTGGACCATGGTCTCGAGCGTGCCCCGGCCGATGGTGGGCACGTCGAAGCGCATGTCCTGCTGCGGCTTGGCCACCTTGACCACGGTGAACCCGCCGGCCGGGCAGAGACGGCCGGCGCGGCGGATGCACTGGTCGGTGCCCTCGACGGCCTCCAGGGCCAGGACGGCCTGGTCCTTGACGGCCACGCTCTGTCCGATGTCCAGCCGGCCCAGCTCCTTGGCGATCTGCCAGCCGAACTCGACGTCCTTCCATTGCCAGGAGGAGGGGCCGCGGCGGGTGAGTAGTCCCTCGGCGGCGAGCAGTTCCGGTGCGTAGTCGGTGGCCGGGGCGAAACGAATGCCCTCGGCGGCAAACTCCTCGACGATCGCCGTAAGCAGCGTGTCGTCGCGGCAGTCCTTCCGCCGGGTGAGGAAGTGGGGGACGAACATCCGGACGGTCCGCAGATCGGGCAGAAACTTGAGCCATCGCCAGGGGCGGAACAGCTTGACCTTGTGGAACTTTCCGGCCATGGTGGCCCGGGTGACGCCGCGCCGCTTGAAGTAGCGGATCGCGCGGCCGAATCTGGCCGGCCCGCTCCACTTCAGCTCGTGGCAGACCTCGGCCAGGGCGGGGTCGGCCTCGCCGATCACGCCCAGGCAATAGACCTGGTAGCCTTGTCTTTGCAGGGCTTGGGCGACCAGGAGCGGGTAGCGTCCCCAGCCGGCGATCAGTCCTATGCGGCGGGTGCCGGTGGCACTGGGGGCTTGTCCGCCAGTGGAGCCGGCTCGCTCTGCCGTTGAATGAGCACTGGCAGGCAGGCTGCCAGCGGCACCCGGCGGCCGCTGGTGGCTGCCGTCGATACGGGTCGTTTTGTCTGCGGTTCCCCCCACGCTTTTCTCCTCCTCTCACGCCACGGCCCGGTGGTCGGGCAGGTCGTCCGGGTCGCGTTTCACCTGGGCATTGGCGGACGAGTCGCCGGTGGCGGCCGCCTCTTCGATCAGCGTCTCGACGGTCCGTTGGAGTTGTCTTAACTGGCGTCGCATTTCGGGCAGCTTGGAGAGGGCGGCCTGTTTGATTTTTTGTTCGCGTTCGGGCGTGGCGGGGATGCCGATCATGCGGTACCCGTCGGGCACATCGTTGCTGACGCCGGCCATCGCGCCCAGGACGGCCCGGTTGCCGATGTGGACGTGATCGCGCACGCCCACCTGGCCGGCCATCACGACGTAGTCGCCGGTGGTGGTGCTGCCCGCGATGCCCACCTGCGAGCAGAGCATGTTGTGGCGTCCGATGCGGCAGTTGTGGGCGACCATCACCAGGTCGTCGATCTTGGTGCCCTCGCCGATCACGGTCGGGCCGTAGGTGCCGCGATCGACGGTGGTTCCGGCGCCGATTTCGACGTCGGGGCCCAAGACGACGTTGCCCAACTGGGGCGAAATCTGGTGGCGGCCCTCGACGAACTCGTACCCGAATCCGTAGGCCCCCAGCACGGCGCCGGCGTGGATCACGCAGCGCGGGCCGACGATGGTGTTTTCGTAGAGCACGGCGTTGGGAAAGATGGTCACGTCCTGGCCGATCTGCGAGCCGGCCATGACGTGCACGCCCGAGTGGATGGTCGAGCCGGCCCCGATCTCCACGTCGTCGCCGATGGTGGCCAGGGGATGGACGTGGACGTCGCGGGCCAGTTTTGCGGTGGGGCTGACCACGGCCAAGGGGCTGAGGCCGGTGCGTTTCTGGGGCCGCTGGTGATGGAAATAGCCGCAGATCGCCGAGAAGGCCCGGTGCACGTCGTCGACCTGGATGGCCGGCAGCCCTTCGGGGAGGAAGGTGCTGGGCACGACCAGGGCCGTCGCCCGACAATCGGCCAGGCGGCGATTCCTTTCTTGGCCGTCGGCCAGCGTGATCTCACCCGGCCGGGCGTCGCGAAGCGTTGCGGCCCCGCGGATCACCAGGCGGCCGTCGCCCAGGAGCGAGCCGTTGACCAGTGCTGCAAGCTCTGCAAGCGTAGCTTGCATGATTCGGATTCCTTTCCGCCGACAGCCCTTCCGTGAAATCCCCCCGAACGGAGGAGCTGGGAAATGAAGGCAGGACAATCTACCGCAATGCCGCCGAGCGGGCAAGAGCAGTCGCGGACGAGTAGAAATCCGCCGGCGGTGTCCGAGGCGCAAGTTCCTCCGAAATCCCGAGGCCGGCGGGCTTCGGGCCTGGAAGGCGTTGGCTTCCGGCTATGGGAGGAACCGTACGGGAAGGGAATTTCGCTGGCGTGTCCGAGTCGGCTACTGCCGCGGGATCAGCCCGATATCCAGGCCGATCACCCAGGCCATCAGGGTGAGGATGAGGATTAAGCCCAGGTAGGTCAGCACCAACTGGACGCGTTCGTTGGCCGGCTTGCCGCGGACGGCTTCCCAGGTGAGGAAGACCATGTGGCCGCCGTCCAACAGCGGGATGGGCAGGAAGTTGAGCACGGCCAGGTTTGCGCTGAGCAAGGTGAGCGTAATGAGCAACTCGGGGAAGCTCTGCTCGGCGGCACGTTTGAGCCACCTGAAGATCGATATCGGGCCGCCCAGAGCCCGCGGCGAAACCTGCCGGGTAGTCAGCTTTTGGAGCGTGTAATAGACCAGCAGCGTGGCGTGAACCGTCTCCTTGGCGGCCAAACGAGCCGAATCGGCGAAGCCTTCAGTGGGCTGGATGGGCTTATCCTGCTCGAAGAGGAAACCGCGGTCCGGATTGGGCCAGTCGGATACTTCGTAGGGCTGAAGCGTTGTCGTTGCTTCTTTCTCCCCTTTAACCCATTCGACTTCGACCTCCGTGGCCGGCAGCGTTTGCTGGAT
>CAZUAM010000314.1:0-8457 GCA_964618095.1 uncultured Planctomycetaceae bacterium
GGCGGACAAGCCGCCCATGGCACCCAATAGGTCATTATCCGTGCAGGACCCAATAAGAATCTCCCGCGACGCGTTGCGTCCCGGCTATTGGCCATCCTTGCTGCGACAAACCATCACCGCCACCGCCGATGCCCAACGGCCCAGAAGGCCAGGACCTTGGCCACCAGCCTGGCGGCGAGGACGTCGCAGCCGGGCAGGTGGGGAGACGCTATCAGCTCCACCAGATCCGCTCCCAGAAGAGAACACCGCGAGCTGGTCGAAAGACAGCGGATTACCTCGATCGTCTGGTTCCAGGTCAGCCCGTTCGGCTGAGGCGTTCCCGTACTTGGGATCACCGAGGGGTCCAAACCGTCCGCGTCTACGGTCAAATAGACGTTTCCCTCCAGTCGGCCGAGCAGCGCCAGGAGATCTTCCCATCGGTCCGCCAACTGGTGGGCGTAGTAGGTGACGATTCGATCCTCGGCGGTCGCCAGCTCGTACTCGGATCGTGAGAGGCTGCGGACCCCGATCTGTATCAGCCGGCACCCTCGCTCCCAGAGCCGCCTCATCACCGTACCGTGCGACCAGCGCCGCCCGTCCAACTCGTCGATCAGATCGGCATGGGCGTCGATCTGCACGACGGTCAGCTCACCGGGGTCGTCCACCAATCCCGTCACCACGCCGTAGGTCACCGTATGTTCTCCCCCCAGGGCGACCACAAATCTGTGGCGAAGCCGGCTCACGCGATCCCTGGTGCGGGCGAGATAATCCTCCAGGCTCCCGTCGGCCAGCAGGGGTGCAAGTGTGTGAACGCGAGGAGACTGGGAAAAGTCCACCAGGGTCTCCTCGTCGAACAGCTCCAACTGGCAACTGGCGTCGAGAATCGCCCTGGGGGCCCGCCAGGTGCCGCTGCCGTAACAGACCGTCTTTTCCAGCGGCAAGGGCAGGATCACGGCGTCGGCCTGCTCCTCTCCACAAGGGGCCAAGCCCAGAAACTGATCCGGGGCGACTGCGGACATGCTCAGGGTCCTTCGGAAGAAGAGTTTTCCCTCGACTCGAGAACCGCCCGCAACAGCAAAGGCCAGGCGATGGTTGCGTCGCAGTGCACCTCGGCAAATCGGCCTCCTTGCTCGCGACTGAGGAATTTTCCCCAGGAGACACCTTCGGCGTAGGTACAGCCGCTTAGTCCTCCCCAATGGACGGGCTCGGGACAGATTCTCACGGCGTAGCGGAATCGCGGCACGGGCAGTTGGCAACGCAGCCGCCTGTTGAGCACCTCGATAAACGGTCCCACCTGTTGTGCCCAATTGCGTGGGACTCCGCCCCCGATGGTAAAGATACCCAGCCGCTTGGCCCCCATCACTCTCCGGGTATAATCGTGGAGGTCAAGGAAGGGATTGTAAGCGGGCACGGCCGAGAAGAACGCGTCCGAATCAGTTTGGTCGGGTTGGGCGCCGCCCTGTGCAAGGAAGTGCGCGGCCATCTCCAGCCCCAACTCCGAATCGGTGAGCGCGGGCACGTAAACGGGAACTCGCCGCCGGTACGCGCAGCCCAGCACGCTCGGCATCTGTTCCTGTTCCACCAGCCGGCGACCGATCTGCCGATTGATTTCCCGGGAGCAGGTGGGCTGAGACGGGTCCAAGCCCGCCAGAACTTCGTTGACCGTTTCCGCCGTCCGGCAGAGGTTGGCTTCCATTTCTATGGTGTCGTAAACGCGATTATAGCCCCGCTCATAGAGCTGTCTGTCGGGCATCTGGGGATCGTGCTTGTAGTGTACGCCGCCGACGGCCTCGGAAAGGCCGTGGGCCAGGATGGCGCCCGTGCTGACGATCAGATGGGCCAGTCCGGAGTCGATCATCTCGCAGAGGACCCTGCCCATCTTGCCGACGGTCATGGCCCCGGAGACGGTAACCACGATGGTGCACGAGGTATCCTCAGCCATGGCGGAGAGCACCTCGTAGGCCTCGCCCAGCTCCCGCCCCCCAAAGGCGGTCTTCGACATCCCTTGCAGCATGTCGGCAAATCCTTCGGCCTGCCTGACGTCGAGTGACTGAAGAGGCTCCAGGCCGTCGTCGCGTCCGTCATGCAGATTTCTGGGCACGTCACAAGCCTCCACGGAAGGTTGGCTCAACAGTTGCCGAAAGCCCTGCGGTGTTCTGATGGTGATTTCAGGCCATTGCGTGCTCCCTGTCAAGGGTGCCCTCCCCGGACCCTCCCGGTGCGATCTGCGTGGAGATTGCCGCAGTCAGCCGGAATCTGCGCGCCGGGTACTTGCCGAGATGCAGGAAGATGGGTATCGTGCGTTGTGTTCGGGCGACGGGCGCAGCCTGCCAGGGTGAGGGCACCCTGCCGGATCGTCAGACTTGTCGCCTGCACGGATTGTTGCAGCTCAGGAGGAATGACGGTGTCGGATCCACTGGTACCGAAGGAATGCTTTTTCACCAAAGGCGCCGGCAAGCATCAGACGCGTTTGCAGAGCTTCGAGCTGGCTTTGCGGGCGGCCGGTATCGAAATCTGCAATTTGGTACGCGTCTCCAGTATCTTTCCCCCGCACTGCAAGGTGATCTCCAAGAATCAGGGCCTGCTGAAGCTCCAGCCCGGCCAGATCGCCCACGTGGTCTTGGCCGAGGCCGGCACCAACGAGCCCTCGCGTCTGGTGGGCGCGGGGATCGGGCTGGCCGTGCCCGCCCAGGGACACCAGTACGGCTATATCAGTGAGCACCACGGTTACGGAATCACCGAGCCCCGCCTCCGCGACTTGGTGGAAGATATGGCGGCGACCATGCTGGCCACCACCCTGGGCGTCGAGTTCGACCCGGAAACCGCCTACGACGAGCGCAAGGAAATCTACCACATGTCCGGCAAGATCGTCCGCACGCGGGCCTGCGTGCAGACGGCCGAGGGCGACAAGGACGGGCTCTGGACGACCGTCGCCGCGGCGGCCGTATTCCTGTTTTGAGCACCGGATGCGCGATGGCAGCATCGTAAGCGGCGGCGGCTCTGGCCACGATGCACAAAGCCGCGACCGGTGGTCGCGCCAGACGACCGTGAAACGGATGGGCCGTTTCTGCCGGCGCGACCGCCGGTCGGGGCTTTATGAGATTCCGGCTTGCTCAACGCCTGGCGGCCCCGCTGCCGGCGGCCGCAGTCAGGTGCTGCGACTCCAGATCGTTTGCGTCGTAGATCCGGTAGCGGCCGACGCGCCGGTAGGGTGCGCCGTGCGGGTCGAAGAAGCGGCCAGCTCGATGTATCTCACGCTCGGGCAATGCGACCACGGCGCCGGGTGCCGACGGCGGTAACCCGCCCCTATCCGTCAGCCGCACCACCTCCAATTGTCCCTCTTCGAGACCGGCCCGAAGCTCCGGCTCCAGGTAAAACACCAGCGAGCCGAGCCGCTCTTCGACGATCAACACCCGCGACGGGACCCGGCCGAGCCGATTGAAGTGGCAGGCCAACTCCCGGGCCGAAGTGGTCGCCGCCACCGGCGGAACCACCATGGTCATGATCACGACATACTGTGCCGCCAGCGAGAGGATACCCCACGACAACGCCGCCCGAAACCGGCCGGCATACAAGAACCCCAGCAAGCCCCACGCGCTCAGCGCCACCAGCACGGTCACCGTCCACACGGGCCAACCGAACCGGACCTCGAATTTGGACTGCGCCACGAGCATTGCCGCGGGCGGTAACGCCACTCCAGTAAGGCTCGAGAGCCAAAACGTCAGCAGAATCGATCGCCTGGCCGGCTGGCTCAAGGTGCCCTGCAACAGCCCAACCCAGGCCACCGCCGCCAGGATCGCCACCGCCGGAAAGACCGGCCAGATGTAGGTGATCAGCTTGGAATGAGAAATGGAGAGAAACAGCGTACAGCCGATCAGCCAGCACCACAGCAGCACCATCGCTCCGTTGGAGCTGCCACGGCGGGCGCGGTTCCAAGGCAGTAGCACCAACGGCCCCTGCCTGACCCGCTCGAGCAACCTACCCGAAGTCCGGCTCCGGGCCCTGCCGCAGCGTGTCCATGCGTCCTGAACGACGACCGGCAGATAGGCAATCCACGGCAGCCCGCCGCCCAACAGAACCGGCAGATAGTACCACCAGGGCGCTGTGCCGTGTCTCTGTGTGCTGGTGGCGTAGCCCAGCAAATGGCGCTCGACGAAGTAATAGGAGAGATAGCCCGGGTTGCGCAACTCGGCCGGGATGTACCACACCGAGGCGATCAAGCCAGCGACTGCCAGCGCCCCCGCGCCGCGAATGCAGGCCGCCACGGTCAAACGCCCGGATGCCAACAGGTAGCAGCCATAGGCCACCCCGACCAGAGTCACACCGGCCAGCCCCTTGGTCAAGCAGGCCAAACCCAAGAACAGACCGATGGCCAGGGCATATTTCGACTCCGCCCGCCACCCGGCCGCCCGATCCGATTCCCAGAACAACAACAGGGCCATGTTGACGCACGGGATCAGGGACACGTCGTGGACGGCGGCCTGGGCCAGGGCCACCGGCAGGATCATGGTGGCGTAGAACAACCCGGCCAGAAGCCCCACCGGCCGGCCCAACATCCGCCAGCCCATAATCCCCGTGGTCACCGCCCCCAGCAGGCCGAACATCAGCCCGGGCAACCGCACCGCTGCCTCGTGCATGCCAAACAGCCGTAGCGACAGCGCCTCGGCCCAAAAGAAGAGGATCGGCTTGTCAAGAAACGGCTCCCCCATGAAGCTGGGCGTCAGCCAATCGCCCTTTTCGACCATCTCCTGGGCAATCGAGGCGTGCAGGCCCTCATCAGGATCCAGCAACGCAGTACCCAGGACCAGCGGATAGCAGAAGATCACACCCGCCAGCACAACGCCCAGTGCTAGCGTCCAGCGCCATCCCTCCCTGGAATCGCCCAATTTCAGCACGCCGTGCCTCCCTGCCCCAGCAGACCACCGGCCCGTCTCAGAAGAACGTAGGGCAGGGCATCATACCCGAGAAAGCCGTCAGGTCAAATAGCAAAACCGGCCAATCCTCGCGCCCGTGAGCGGCCGGGCTCACCCCGGCGCAGACCCAGCGCGGGGACAAGCCCCGCGGCTCGCTTCTCGCTCTTCGCCACCGCTCGCTCCTCATCTTCTCCCGCGGCTCACTCCCGACTACCTTCTCCACTGCTCGACGTTCGACCGCTTGGCCCAGGCCTCGTACTGCCGGGAGAGATCCTCCACGATGACGGGGAATTTCCGGGCCAGGTCGTTCATCTCCGTACGGTCGGCCTGCATGTCGTAGAGTTCCCAGGGGCCGGGAAAGCGCGAGACCAGCTTCCACTTGCCGTCGCGGACCGCCCGGTTGCCCTCGTGCTCCCAAAAGATCGCTCCACGCTGCCGAGAACCGCCCTGGAAGATCGGCAACAAGCTCTGGCCGGCCAGCGGTGTGAGCGTGTAGCCGGGATGGTTTGTCGGGTAGCGGACCTTAGCCGCTGCGAGACAGGTGGGCATGATATCGACCGCGTGGCCCGGCTGATCCGTGAGCCCGCCGCCGCGGGTGATCACCGCGGGCCAGCGGACCACGAGCGGCGTGGCAATGCCCCCCTCGTGGACCCAGTGCTTGTAGAGCCGAAAGGGCGTGTTGCTGGCGTTGGCCCAGGCGATGCCGTAGCTCTGATAGGTGTCCTCGCCGCCCGGCGTGACGTTGGGATCGTTGCCCAACTGAACTGCACGGCCGCTGCGAGTCTTGGCGGGAATATGCAGCCCCTTCCAATCGGAGGCGATCTCCTCGGCACAGCCGCCGTTGTCGGCCAGGAACATCACAAGCGTGTTTCGCTCGGCCCCCAGTTGTCTCAGCTTCTCCAGGATCCGGCCGATGCCCCGGTCCATCACGTCGATCTGCGCGGCATAGACCTCCATTCGCCGCTGCTGCCACGACTTGTAGGGGTTCTGCTGCCAGGCCCTGACCCGCGGGTCGCGGGGCGTCAGCGGCCACTGGGCCTTGACGATTCGCAGGGCGATCATCCGCTTGTGACGCTCTTCGCGCAGAGTATCCCAGCCCGTGGCGTACTTGCCCCGATAGCGGGCGATGACTTCGGGCAGGGCGTGCAACGGCCAGTGCGGCGCGGTGTAGGCCACGTAGAGGAAGAACG
Source organism: uncultured Planctomycetaceae bacterium (assembly GCA_964618095.1). GTDB lineage: Bacteria > Planctomycetota > Planctomycetia > Pirellulales > Thermoguttaceae > CAZUAM01. The sequence continues at coordinate 6,083 of CAZUAM010000314.1, forward strand.
GCTTTTTCAGCGCGGCGGCCTGCTCGATGTACCGGACCGCGGAGTCGCTGATCGCATCGGTGTAGTAGTAATCGGCCCCCGCCGCAGTGGTGAAATTGTTGTGGCGCGTGAGCGTCACCGGATCGAAATAGCTCCCGCCCCAGTGGATCGTCCCGTAAAACTTGTCGAAACCGCGCTGCAACGGCCAGTTATACTTGGGTCCTTTGCGGTCAACGAACCGGGTGACGTGCCATTTGCCGCAGATCATCGTCTGATACCCGCCGGTTCGCAGGATCTCGGCGATCGTGGCACAGTTGCTGTTCAGATTGCCCCGATAGCCGGGGTGTTGCCGGCCGTAGTCGGTCATCATGTGCCCCACGCCCGTCTGGTGCGGATACAGGCCGGTCAACAGCGCCGCCCGTGTAGGACAACATCGCCCGGCATTGTAAAACTGCGTAAACCGCAGCCCGTCCTTGGCCAGCCTGTCCAGATTCGGCGTCAGAATCTCCCCTCCGTAACATCCCAGGTCCGAAAAGCCCATGTCGTCGGCCATGATCAAGACGATATTCGGCTGCGGCCCTCGGGCCGGGAACTGGGCTATCCCCTGCTCGGCAAAAATCAACCCGAATGCCAAGCCAATAAAGAAACAGGCGGTACGCTGCCACATGGTTCTATCTCCGTGTGGTCGCAACAACAGAGTGAGAAGCCAGCCTGAAAACGTCCCGGCATTATATGGCCAAAGCACGCAGCCGTTCAACCCACCGTCACGCACCGTTCAGCGAGAAGGCCTTCCCGCGGCCCGCCGTACGAGTGTTTCAATTCATGGGGTTGTCTCACGCTAACGGGCTCGTTATCATAGACTAAGGAAGACTCAAGGTGCGGAGCCAGCAATGGACATTTCCTCACAAATCACGCGTGATCCCCGAATCTCCGCTGGTGAGCCGGTGTTTGTGGGTACTCGCGTTCCATTGCGCACGGTGCTGGCCAGCCTGGCGGACGGGGACGACGAAGCTGAGATCCTCCACAGTTTTCCCACGCTCACGCGGGAGCATGTGCGAGCCGCGATTGCCTTTGCCGCTGCCCGTAGCGAGCCGTTCCGAGAACAGTAAGGCTCGCCGGAGCACCAGAAACACACGATCACGCACCGACTTCCAGCTTCCGGCAAATCGCCTCGGCCATCTCGCGCGTGCCCACGGCCGTGGGATCGTCGCGGTGGGGCTTCATATCGTAGGTCACGTCCTTGCCCTCGGCGATCACCGCCGCCACGGCCGCTTCGAGCCGGTCGGCCGCTTCTTTTTCCTTCAGATAACGGAGCATCAGCATTGCCGAGAGGATCAGCGCGGTCGGGTTGACCTTGTTCTGGCCCCTGTATTTCGGTGCGCTGCCGTGGGTGGCCTCGAAGACGGCGCCCCCGAGCCCGACGTTCATGCCCGGCGCAACCCCCAGCCCGCCCACCAGCCCGGCCGCCAGGTCGCTTAGGATGTCGCCGTAGAGGTTCGGCAACACCAGCACGTCGTAGAGTTCGGGCTTCTGCACAAGCTGCATGCACATGTTGTCCACGATGCGGTCCTCGAAATCGATGTCGCTGCCGGAGAACTCCTCGGCCACCCGCCGGGCGGTCGCCAGGAACAGCCCGTCGCTGTACTTCATGATGTTGGCCTTGTGCACGGCGGTGACCAACTTCCGGCCGTTGTCGCGGGCGTATTCAAACGCGCAACGGATGATCTGCTCGGTGGCCGAGACGCTGATCGGCTTGATCGACACGCCCGTCTCGTCGCGGCCGGAGCGGATCTTCCGGTCGGTTGAGGCCCGGTTGATGTAGTCGACCAGCTCGCCCGTCTCGGGCTTGCCGGCCTGGAACTCGACCCCCGCGTAGAGGTCCTCCGTGTTCTCACGGACGATGACCAGATCGACCGAGCGGTCGCCGAAGAAGGTACGAACGCCCGGGTAGTACTTGCACGGCCGGATGCAGGCGAACAGTCCGAGCTGCTGGCGGAGATAGACGTTGATGCTGCGGAAGCCCTTGCCAACCGGGGTCGTGATGGGCGCCTTCAGTGCACAACCGGTGCGGCGGATGCTCTCCATCACGGCCTCCGGCAGCGGCGTGCCCGTTCGCTCCATCACCTTCAGCCCTGCCTCCTGCACGTCCCAGTTGATCTCCACGCCGGTTGCGTCCACACATCTGCGGGCAGCGTCGGCCAGTTCCGGCCCGACGCCGTCACCGGTAATCAACGTCACTTCGTACGACATCTCTCAGTTTGCCTCGCTCAGCTTGGATTCCATCGCTGCGAAACCCGTCACGATAGCAGACGCGCAGATGAGGGTCAACCGGCGGTCCGATGAGTACTGAGAGCCTGTGAAACAATTCGATCTACAGACTCCGTCTATTGGCGACG
>CAZUAM010000315.1:0-8437 GCA_964618095.1 uncultured Planctomycetaceae bacterium
AGCAGCGGGCCTTCCATAGATCACGTTTGCAACTTCGCCGCCTCGTCCAGCATGACGTCGATTTCGCGCAGTGCTTTCTGAGCTTGGTCCATGCGAATGTGCGGTTTCAGATCAGTCACTTCAGAGGCTCTCTCTGCGATTTGCGCTTTGGTCTCGCCAAGATCACGCGTGACATATAACGCGGTTGCCAAGCACTCGAGCTCCTGCACCCCCTTTGTTCCGAGTCTAGTGGCAACAAACCGAGTGTGTTCTTCATAACGTCTGATGGTATTACGGAACCGGCCCTTTACGAGCTCACTCAACTCGCCAGGAAGGTAGCAGGGCCCGTATTTCGGGTCACGAATCCGCAAGGCCAATATGGAGTCGGCTTGAAGGGAGGTAAGCTCATCAGTCAAATCGAATGAATAGGGGCCGTACTTGTACAGGATGAAGTCAAAGCCGAGTGGGACCCTCGTGACTTCTTGCAGGAAGAAGCACGCCTTCTGGATGTTCGTCTCTCCGCACCAACTATCTTCCTCTCTCATGGCTTCAATGAGAGACACAAGTACGGCCGCTCTCTGGAGTCTTTTCATTCTTGGTCCTCCTCCGTGGGTACGATGATTTCTTCGCGGTTCTCTTCGAGCCACGCCTCAGCTTCTGCCCTGATTTCGGGAGCTACCAAAACGTAGTCCAGATTCACCAGTGGTAGTCGGTTCAACACTTCCGAGACTGCGAGCGATGAGACAATGCGGCCGTCGCGCAACCTTACGGGAAACGCTGTCGCGCTACCCTTCTGGGTGTAGCGATCGTGACGGACGTTCTCCGCACCGAACTCCCGAGAGGCAGCTTGGTAGATTGCCTCGCCAGCATCCGGGTTCTTCTCGGCGTCGTACGGGTTGCGCTCGTATAGGACTCTGAAGTGCTTTCTGCGAACGATCCTGTCAGCGGGCTCATGGGCACGATGTGAAACATCCGCGGCGGCTTTCGCTATTTCTGCAAGAACTTCGTTGTCTGTCAGTCTTAAGAACTCATCAAGCTCGGTTGGCACCCTATTCTCCCCAAACCAGGCGGTTAGGAAGTCCTGCAGGTGAAGGTCATACGCACGTCGAACTGGATGGAAGTACACCTGCGAGTACATGAAGTATCGGGCCAAGAGAAGTCCTTCGGCGGATTGCAGCCCCCCGGATTCTATCCCTAACACGGGCTCTGCACCAGCTTCGTTGCTCTCGGGAAGCACCCGCAAGGTGTCTATAAGGCGAAACTGATCAAACTTCCCATAGACCACCCCTGCATGCAGTGAATCGCGAAGGAGGTAATCCATCCGATCGACGCCAAAGGAGTCACCGACAATTGCCTCCGCAAGTATTCTCTCCCATTGGTCGAACTTGTGATTCCTCAGCTCCTTGGGGCCAACCGCCAATTTCGCGATGTCATCTGGTCGGAGAGGCGGTGTTACCGCTTCTCATATCTTCCTCATCTTATCACTGCGGATGATATCAACGGTCAGGCTTTCGTGAGTCTTCCCCGGGGGCAGGAGTCGTGCTTCTGCGCCGTGCGAGAAAGGCAGATGACCGAGGTCGTGACAGAGTGCTGCCATGCGCAGTGCCCCGCGCCAGTATTCAAGTTGGCGGTCGGCAGGGAAGATTCGCCGGACTCTTTCGTCCCGATTCTTCTCCGCCGTGATTACGTCGAACAGACGCCCGGCAAGCTCCATCACTCCCAGTGAATGTTCAAAACGTCGGTGGGTGGCACCGGGGTAGACAAGGTGTGTCAGCGCCAACTGGTGAATGTGGCGAAGGCGCTGGAAGGCACGCGAATCGAGAACGGCACGCTCATCCGAATCGAGACGAGCGAACACATGGACGGCATCTCGGACCTCGTGGAAGTGCTTCTGCATGTCGAATCGACCGCCGGTACAGTACCCGACCTTCGCGGCATGAGATACCCCGGGCTCCCCCCTTTTCTACGATCACGTTGCCGCAATCGTGGCCGCAGCCTAGGGCACTTCGATGTCTAGGTCAAGCTGGCCTTACCCGCCGCGACCCTGCTCAGCGGCCATAAGATTCTAAACATATGTTCATTATCGGTCAACCCCGTCAGGTCCTTGACTCGGCCCCAGTTATCTGGGCCATGCAAAGCTCCTTAATTGCCCGCGCCCGGCATTCTGCAAACGGGGGCCTGCGCCCCCAAAAATGGGGGCCAGGTCAGGACGCCGAATGATGAAGGTTAAATCGGGAACTGGCGGGCATATCGTTCAGCATTCAGGGGGCCTCACAATCCATGCTGTCGGCTACCACTTCAGGCCGGACTGTTTGCCGCCGGACGACTTGCCCAGGCCGCCTTGGAGTGGTGCGTCGGGCTTCTTGCGCTTGGGTGGCTTGGCGGACGGAGGCTTGTCGTCCGGCTCTTCTTCTTTCTTGGCCGGTTCCGGCTCGGGTGCCAGGGCCCTGATCGAGAGGCTGATCCGCTGGGCCTCGCTGTCCACCGAGAGGACCAGCACTTCGACCTGGTCGCCCTTGCTGACCACGTCGCTGGTTCGCCAGACCCTCTTGTGCGAGAGTTCGGAGATGTGGATTAGTCCTTCCACGCCCGGCTCCAACTCCACGAACGCCCCGAACTCCATCAGGTTGGCCACCGTTCCGCGGACCACGCTGTTTGCCGGGTATTTCCGGTCTGCGCCCGTCCAGGGATTCTCGAGCATGTCGCGATAGGCCAGACTGATCTTGCCGGTGGCCCGGTCGAACTTCTCGATCTTCACCTTGATCGTCTGGCCTTCGCTGAGGACCTCGCGGGGATGCTCGACGCGGCCCCAGGCCAGTTGGCTGATGTGCAACAGGCCGTCGACGCCGCCACCGAGCTCCACGAAGGCCCCGAAATCGAGCAGCTTTCGCACCACGCCCTCGTGGACCTGGCCCGGCTGCAAGGAGTCGAGCAGCTTCCGCCGGGCTTCTTCCTTTTCGCGCTCCAGGACCGCTCGGCGGCTCAAGACCAGGTTCCGCCGCTCGGGGTTGGCTTCGGTGACCAGGCAAGTGAACTTCTGGTCGACAAACTGTGCCAGGTCTTCCACCCGGTACAAGGAGACCTGGCTGATGGGGATGAAGCCCCGCAGGTGGTTCACCTCGCACTCCAGGCCGCCGGTGTTGTGTCCGGTAACGCGGGCGTCGACGAGCATCCCCTCGTGGAGGTCGGCCCAGTCGTCGACTTCCACCGCCGCGTTGGGGAGGTTCAACTCGTAGAGGCCGTCCTCGGGATTTAACCGCTGGACGATCACCTCGAGCGTGGTTTCGGGCTGGGGCGGCTGGTCGAACTGCTTGAGGGAGACGATCCCCTGCTCCCGGCCTCCCAACTCGACGAACACGTCGTCGCGACGGACCGCCACCACGCGGCCGGTGTGCTGAGACTCCGGCTCCAACGCCGGCTGGCGCGTCACCGCCTCGCTGCCGGCCAACAGATCCTCCAGTTCCGCACCGCTTATGGCCCGGTGATACTCTTCCTCCAACTCGGGGGAGAGCTCTTCCCGAACGTTCGGCGCGGGAAAATGCCCCGAGGGGGCCGGCTCAGCCGAGATGTCCAGCTCCGCGGCGATTTCCTCCAGGATCGTCTGGTCGAGGACCGGTTCGTCCGCGGCGGTCTCATCCTCGGGCGGTGTTTCCGGCCCAGAGGCCTCTTCTTGCTGAGGCGGCGCCAACTCTGCGGCAGCCGGCTGCTCTATGCCGGCCGGTTGTCCCGCGGCCACCGGCCGCTGCTCGGCGGTCGGCGGCTCTGGGGCGGCCGGCTCCTGCTCGGCGGCCGGTGGTTCCGGGGCGGCCGGCTCCTGCGGGGCAGGTGGTTCCGTGGAGGTCGGGGGTACGCCGGCGGTGGAGTCGGGCGTTTCCTCTTGCGCCTTTTCCGCGGGCCGCTCGGAATCCGGTTCCGGCAGCGGAATCCAATCGCGAGAGCGCCTGGCCCGGTAGGCGGCCGGATCCCGCTGGGAGCCGATCAGGAGGCGTTGCCGGTGAGTCTCGGTCGGTTCTGTCTGGTCGTTCTGGTCGCTGTTGGCCAACGCTGGTCCCCTTCACACCCGCAGTAGCGGCAATGTTTGACTCTCTGGAGAGGTCCTCGAACTCCCCATTTTAGCAAACCCGTCCCGGGAATTCCAAGGCCCGGCCGGCCCAGGGTGGCCGATTCTCGGAGCACCGCGATCGAGTGTCCCGTCCCGGGTAGTTCGCCGAAGCCCGGTCGAATCCTCGCCGAAGGCCGAGGGCGGGCCATGGTGACGGCTGTAAGGATTAAGCGAGAACTTGCGGTGAAGCCTTCACGCCTAACCCTCTTCCAGGGGGGCAGTGACCTCAACGGGATCTCCGGCACCATTGGACGAATGGACCACGGTTGGGCAGAATACAAGGGTAGGCTGGTCCGGGAGAATCGATGGCAAGAGAGGCCAGAAAGCTGCCCATGGCGTTCCAGTTTCTTTGTCCCCGAGGCCACCTGCTGCAAGGCGACGAGTCGCAGACGGGCCAGCGCTGCAAGTGCCCGTATTGCGAGAGCGAGTTTGTGGTTCCGCAGGCCTCTGGGGACCCCCGGCCCGATCACTTGCCGGTCGCCCGCGCGGAGACCGATGATCAGTCGCCGGTGCATGACCAGCCGCCCGCGGCGCCGGAGCCACCGCTTCGGCAGGAGACCTTCCCGGAGATCCGCACCGGTGCGAAGGCCGGCGGCGACCCGACGGAGGTAGCGGCCCAGCTCGGCCTTGGAAACGCCCACCAGCAGGACCTCCTCCACGTCCCCTGCCCCAAGGGCCATCTGCTGGAGACCCCCCGCGACCTGCTCGGACAGGATGCGATGTGCCCGTATTGCCAAGCCCAGTTCCGACTCCGCCTCGAGGACAGTCAGGAATACCAGCGTGAGAAGGCCGAGCGGCAGGAGCGGCGGGAACAAAAACTCGGCCAGACCTGGATGCACTGGGCCATCGCCGCCGCCGTGGTCGTCGTCCTCGGGGTGATCGTCCTGGTCGCCGTGGCCGTTTACAGATAGACTGAGGGTGTCCGGGAATTCCGACCGTGAAGACGTGCTTGTGGGAGGCGTCTCCGACGGCGACTGCAATACTCACGGAGCCTAGTCCCACACTGCAGGGTGTTTTTTTGCGGAGTTGGCATAACTTGCAGTAATTCAATAACTTAGGACGCGCGCGTGCCAAGCCCTTGACACACCGTTTAGCGGGCGGGCTTGCCCGCCGTGAGATCACCGCGAGCTTTCAGTGCATTCCACGGCGGGCAAGCCCGCCCGCTAAACAGGAACGTTGCCAGACCCTCCCCTGTAGTGCTGGTCGCCGACGGAGTCAACTCCTGCAATGGCACAGACCGGTCCTTACATGCCTCTGGCCGCATTAACTCCCGAAGCCTTCCATTGGCTGCTTGCCGTTTGGCTGTTTGCCCTGGGCGGGGCGTTCGGTAGTTTCTTGAACGTGGTGATCTATCGGTTGCCGGCGGGGATGAGCCTGGTGAGGCCGGGCTCGCACTGCCCGGCCTGCAAGAGGCCAATTCGCTGGTTCGACAACGTGCCGATTCTTGGCTGGCTGATCCTGCGGGGACGGTGCCGCGACTGCGGAGCGAAGATCTCCGTCAGGTACCCGACCATCGAGGCAATCACGGCCGGGATGTTTTTGCTGCTGGGAGTCGTGGAATGTCTTTGGGACGGAGCCGATCTGCCGGCACGGGCAGCGGGGCTGTCTCAACCCTATGCGACTTACGCGTACCACTTGCTGTTGCTCTGCACGCTGTTGGCCGCGGTGATGATCGAGGCCGACGGCCACCGGGTGTCGGTGCGGCTGGTGGTGCCGGCGCTGGTTGGGGGATTGTGCGCCCCGCTGGTCTGGCCCCGCCTGCACCCGGTGCCCGCCTGGTGGATCTTCCTGGATGGCTGGCCCGCCGGACTGTTCGACGGCCTAAGCGGGTTGGGGGCCGGGTTGCTGTTGGGCTGGCTTGCGGCGCAGTTGTGCGAGCCCGAACGGAAGCCGGGCATGATCCTCGCCCCGGCATGTGTGGGATTGTTCCTCGGCTGGCAGGCAGTCGTCGTGCTGATGGTGGTCACCGTGGCGATCCACCTCCTGATGTTGGCTGCCGGCCGCCTGCTGCCCGGCGCCCGACGCATCCCCCCTACCGCCTGGCTGGCACTGGCCGCGCTGGGCTGGATTCTCTCCTGGCCGTGGTTGCTGTCTTGGTTGCTGGGCCAACCGGGCTCACCGGGCTGAGCCGGCCGGGTTGCCTGCTTGAACCACTACGTGTAGGCTGGAACGCACCGTACAGCCACGAGCAGATCTGGTAGGCTGGCTGCTTGCAGCCACGCGCCGGTGGCAGTTTATCGATCCTTTGTGCACACTCCGCGTGCGCGCAAGCACGCACCCTACAGAAACACCCCAGCCGGAGCCCCTGCATGACCGACGAGCAAGCAGAAAAAAACCTCCAAGAGATCCTGCGTTCACCCAGCTATCGCGTTGCCTACAAGGACGTCGACTTCCTGACCAGTGCCGACTTGCGCCCGATGCGGATGGAGCTGGAGCTGCTGAAGCCCGAGCTGGCGCTAAAGCAGCAAGACATCCGCTCGACGATCGTCGTCTTCGGCGGCACCCGAATCGTGGAACCGGCCGCGGCCCAAAAGCGGCTCGAGCGTGCCCGGGCATGCCTGGCCAAAGCGCCCGACGACCCGCGCTGCCGGCGTGCGGTGGCCCGGGCCGAGCGGATCGTGGCCAAGTGCCGCTACTACGACATCGCCCGGGAGTTCACCCGGCTGGTTTCTTCGAGTTGCCAGGTTCAAGGGCAGTGCGACTACGTGGTGGTCACCGGCGGTGGGCCGGGGATCATGGAGGCGGCCAACCGCGGGGCGTACGAGGTGGGGGCCAAGTCGATCGGGCTGAACATCCGCCTGCCCCGAGAACAGCGACCCAACCCCTACATCACTCCCGAGCTCTGCTTCCAGTTCCACTACTTCGCCATGCGGAAGTTCCATTTCCTGTTGCGGGCGAAGGCCCTGGTGGTCTTTCCCGGCGGGTTCGGCACCCTGGATGAACTCTTCGACGCGCTCACGCTGCGGCAAACCGGACGCATGCAGGAGATCCCCATCATCATCTTCGGCCGCGAATACTGGCAGCAGGTGATCGACTTTGAGCACCTGGCCGATGAAGGCACCATCGACGATCAGGATCTGGATCTGATCCAGTACGCCGAAACGGCCGAGGAAGCCTGGGAAATCATCCGGAGCTTCCATCACCAACAGGGATTAGGGGCTGGGGATTAGGGATTGGGGATTGTGAGCTGGGAGGCGATAGTGTTTCTGCCGGGAGAGTTTCGTTTGCCCGGCCAAAGCACAAAGGAAGTCGGCATGTTATTTCAACCGCTTCGCTCTCCGGCGGGGAGTTTGCTGCCTTGCACGGCGGCGGCGCGAAGTCGCACCTGTTGACCCGGCCTGACCGGCCCGCAAAGCGGCCTTGATACTGCCTGCCCCTTCTGGCGGCTTCTCGCGTGTGTGGCAAGTTTTCCTGGCAACTCGGTGCTTGGGGTTGCTGGGGTCGAGCGCAGCGAGCCCCCAGAACAGCGCGCTGGGGGCAGCCTGCGGCTGACCACCAGCCACCCACTCAACTGCCAGGAAAACTTGCCACACACCTTCTCGCCAAGAGCTTGCATCTCGCATGATGGCGGCTTACACTGGGTTCTCTTGCTTCAGATCCGCATCACACCGAGGAGACGAAGATGCCCGCCGTTCCAACGTTTGCGTGTTGTATTGGCCTGCTCTGTCTGGCGCTGCAGCCGACTGTTGTCTTAGCGGCTGATTGGGCGCAATGGGGTGGCAGCGACGAGCGCAATCTGGTCTCGGCAGAAAAGGGGCTGCCCGAGGCGTTTGTGCCCGGCAAGAAGAGACCCAGCGGCGGAGGGATCGATCCGCAGACGACCGAGAACGTCAAGTGGGCCGCCCGACTCGGCTCGGCCGCTTACGGAAACCCCACCGTGGCCGGCGGCAAGGTTTTCGTGGGCACCGACGACCTCACCCTGGCCGGCGACCCCAGGCTCTCGCGCTCGCGGGGTGGGCTGGTCAAGTGCCTGGACGAGGCCAGCGGAGAGCTGCTCTGGCAGTTGGCCATCCCCGAACGGACCGAGCTGCCCGAAGGCACACACTTCGGCCATCAGCATTTGGGCGTCTGCTCGTCGCCTACGGTAGAAGGTGACCGAATCTACCTGGTGTCCAGCGCCGGCGACGTGCTGTGTCTGGACGTCGATGGCCAGGCGGACGGCAACGACGGGCCGTATACCGACGAAGCCCAGTACATGGTTGGCCCCGGCAAACCGCTCGTCGAGCTGACCGCAAAGGACGCCGACATCATCTGGCGGTTCGACCCGATCGACGAGTTGAAGGTCTGCCCGCACGATGCCGCCAGTTGCTCGATCCTGATTCACGGGGAGATGCTTTACACGGGCACCTCCAACGG
>CAZUAM010000316.1:0-8393 GCA_964618095.1 uncultured Planctomycetaceae bacterium
AGCCGGCGCCGCGGAAGGCGCCTTCGAGCTCCTGGATGATCTTGCCGTTGCCGCGGACCGGGCCGTCCAGCCGCTGGAGGTTGCAGTTGACCACGAAGATCAGGTTGTCCAACTTCTCGCGGGTCGCCAGGGTAATCGCCCCCAGGGTCTCCGGCTCGTCCACCTCGCCGTCACCGACGAAGCACCAGACCCGCGACGCCTGGGCGTCCGGCCTGATCCCCCGATCGACCAGGTAGTGGTTGAAACGCGCCTGGTAGATCGCCATGATCGGGCCCAGGCCCATCGACACCGTCGGAAACTCCCAGAAGTCGGGCATCAGCCACGGGTGCGGATAGGAGGACAGCCCGCCGCCGGGCGCCAGCTCCCGCCGGAAGTTCTTCAATTGCCCTTCGCTAATCCGCCCCAACAGAAACGCCCGCGCGTAGATCCCCGGCGCAGCGTGGCCCTGGAAAAAGACCTGGTCGGGCGGATCGCGGCCTTCCTTGCCCCGCAGAAAGTGGTTGAAGGCCACCTCGTACAACGTGGCGGCCGAGGCGTAGGTCGAAATGTGCCCGCCGATGCCCGGGCTCTCCCGGTTCGCCCGGACCACCATCGCCATGGCGTTCCAGCGGATGATGCTCTTAATGCGCCGCTCGATCTCGCGGTCGCCGGGATACTCGGGCTGCCGGTCGGCGGGGATGGTGTTCACGTAGGGCGTGGTCGCACCGCCCGCGTAACGCACCCCCTGCCTCAGCGCCCTCTGCTTGAGTTCCTCCAGCAGAAACGCCGCCCGCCGCGGACCGCCCCTTGCGATCACGTAGTCCAGCGACTCCAGCCATTCGGCCGTCTCGTCCGGATCCGCGTCGTGAGCCACTCCGGGAAGCTCGCCCTCGGGCAGTGTGCCGTCGGGCGTCTCCCCCTGGTTTGCTCGCTGTTCCATTTGGGTTCACCCCGGGCCTGCTGCCCCACCGGACCGTCTGCGGTTACATCCAAAAGAACAGGGATCGAAGCAGGAGTCAAGAGCTCCGCAACGACGTGAGTGGCGAGTTTTCTTGGCAACTCGGTGCTTGGGGTGGCTGGGGTCGAGCGCAGCAAGCCCCCAGAAGAGCGCGCTGGGGGCAGCCTACGGCTGACCACCAGCCACCCACTCAACTGCCATGAAAACCTGCCACACACGCAACGACCACCGGCGTCCTCACGCCGGATTCGCCTCTGCCCCCTTTCCGTCTCCCCTCTACGGAATCACCCGTGGACGCTCGGCGCCGTAGGCGTTGTCCTCGACGTGCGTGTTCTTCGATGCCCGAACGGCCTGCGGGGGTCCCGCGTGGCGGGGGAACCAGTTGCCGTAGACCCTGCACGTCTCTTCAGGCACCCCCCGGATCACCACCGGCGTGTTCGGCGCGCGGAAGGTGTTGTGGTGGATCAGGATCGTGGTCCCGGCGATGTCCGTGCCGTCCTTCCGGTCCCGCCCGCCGTGCATGTCGAAGCAGTGGCTCAGCGACGTGCCCAGCTCGACGTTGTGCCGGGCCTCGTAGCCGCAGCCGGGCCGGCCGGTCCCGGCGATCGAGTGGCGGTTGAAGTCCAGCAGGTTCCGCTCGATCAGCGACGAGGCCGTGCCGTGACACACCCCGTAGCCCAGCCCGTTGTACTGGCAGTGGTGGATGTAACAGTGGTGCACGCGATGCCGGTCGCCGCGGACCAGGTTCACCCCCGCGTGGCTGAATCCGGAGATCTCGCAGTTGTCAACCTCCAGCCCGGCGTGCTCGGTGCTGATGCCGTTGGAGGTGGGCAGCCTGTAGTAATACTCGTGCCCGCGCCCCTCGGCGAACGAGCGGCGGTGGTGGTCCAGATACCGCTTGGGATTTGGCCCCCGGATCCGCAGGCCGGTCACCCGGGCGTCGGGACCGCTGACCCGGATCAGCGTGGGCGTCTTCAAGGCGTCGGAACAGATCAGCCCGCCCTTCGATCCGTCCCGGCCGCGATCACCCGCCAGTGTCACACCGGCCGGGACCTCGATCACCAGTTGCTCGATGTAGACCCGGGCGGTGCAATCGATCTCCGTCTCGCCGGGGATGAAGACGACCTGCCCCGCCTTGGCCTTCTTGAGGGCTTCGAGCAGCTCATCCAAATTCCCGGCCACGAAATCGCCCTTCGCCACGATCCTCGTGTAGCCGCCCCCGCCGCCGATCGGGCCGACCTGGTCGGCCTGGGCCCCGTAGGTCTGGCCGTCCAGCTTGACCGAACTCGCCTCCTCCGCGCCGGCAGAAGTGGGGGTTAGAAGCAAGGTGACGACAACGAACATTCGCAACATGATCGGCATCCTCTCATATCTTTTCCGACACCCGTGGGATTTTCCGCACGTCGCGGGTGGCCCGGCTTGGCACAAGCCGGGTGCCGCAAGCACAAGAAACACGGCGTTGGCGTCGGAGGCAAGGGTGAGGATGCTTCCGCACGGAGTGTTCTGCGCTGGGTTTCTTGTCCCTTCGCGACCCAGCCAGTAGGGTGCGTGCTCGCACGCACGTGGAGTTTGGGCCATGCTCCGTCGGCCAACGCTACAAACTACGGCTATTTGGGAACGCCCGCCGAGTTGAGGGCCTTAAGCCGGGCCAGGATTCGATTGCGCAACTCGCCGTTGGCACGCTTCAGCCCCATGTTGTAGTAGACCTTCGCCAGCCCGGGCTTGTCGCCCTCTTCGGCCCCCAGCGCCTTCTCGTAGTAGACCCGGGCCTCGTCGTTCTCGGCCGCCTCTTCCAGCTCGCGCATCCGTCGGGCCTCAGCCACGCTGGGGACCGCCCGCCCGGCCGAACTCGACTGCGCCGCCGCCAGCTTCTGGAGCGAGGGGTCGCTCTGGACTGCCGGCGCAGGACCCGGTCCGGCCGGATCCAGCCCCCCGCGAGCCGCCCGACGCGGAACCCTCGGCGCCGCCGGTCCGCCGCCCGCTCCGCCGCCCGGCAGCCCGGCCAACAGATCATTCGACCCGTCGCCGCCACGGGCCGCATGCTCCGCGGCAATCTGACGCATCATCGCCCGCACCCGAGAATCACCCTGGGGCGCCATCTGAAACTGCCGACCCATGGGAGGAATCGGGTAGCCCATCGAGAAGTAGGGCCGAGGCCCGATCGGGAAACCCGGCACGTAGCCGCCCACGATCGGGACCACGCCCACGACGAACGGGCTATGCGACGTGTCGGAGATGTAGCCCGGGTAGCCGTTGGTGAGCGTCACGCTGGGCGCCTGCGAAACCAGGCTCTGCCGGTAACCTTGGCTGGCCTCCCAGAAGAACGAGGCGTTGCCCTTCGGCCCGCGGAGTTGGAAACCGCTGGTCATCCCCGCCCCCGGCGCGAAACCGCCAAACTGCGGTATGGCCAGCCCGAAGTTGTTCTGCCGGAACGGGATCTTCAGGTCGGGCGTGAACACACCGGGCGCCGCCAGCCCGACGACGACTCCCGGGCCGCCGTCCACGTCCATCACGTTGAGCCCCGGCAGGACGCCGGGCGCAGCGTTCGGGTCCGGACGGCCGAAGGCCATCCCCGGCCCGCCGACGCCGGGGGTGGCGCCGATATTGAAGTCGAAACCGATCCCGATCCGCTCAAAGAAGCCGTCGTTTACCGCGTGGAATGGCGTGGTAACGGTCACCTGCTGTGCGGGGGCCGCGCAGACCGCAACCCCAAGCAGGCCCAGTGCCGCCAGCGGCGGCAAGATCAGTCTGGACCGCATCGGATGGTCCTCCTGGTACCTCTCCCCTTGCCCCCCGGCATTGTATCCGGTTCCGAGCCGACGTGTCAAGCAACTTCGGGCCGGTAGGGGGCAGGCACCCCCAATCCAGTAGCCTGAAATCTGCTTCTTGAGGATGATGGCAGCAAAGGATTTGCGCCGCCCGAGTGCTCCGCTTGCACCGTTACTTGCACCGGCGGCGCGAAACAGGCGGTGGCATTCCTGCGCCGGGTTGTGGGAACGGTGTTTCCGGGAGGCTAGACTTGCAGCAGGTCCGCCGCCACACCGCCAGGTTTGGCCCGCGGCGGCACCCGCGCAACAACGCCGCCGCCTAGTTCCTCCAGCCGCCAGCGGAGCTTCGGGTCGGGCTCATCCCGGGCGACGGAGGTGACCGCGTTTACCAGACCGAACACGGAACGGTCACGCTCTTCCGTGAACGTCTTCTCGATGTCGGCGAGGATTCTGGCCACGTCGGCCTGCGGCATGCGGGAGAGGAATGGGAGCAGGTGAAGGGCCAGATCCGCCTGCCGCTGGCTGGCCGACCTCAACTGGTCCGCCGCGGTGTAAAATGCCTCGGGGGCCGAGCACTCACGTATGGCTTCGCGTAATTCTTCAGTCACGGCCTCGACGGTCACGACCGGTGCATCGGGCTCCACACGCTGGACACGTCGCGTCTGAATCGCTGTGGCCATGATCGCCCCGTTGCGGCACACCTGGCGGAAGGTGTACGGATGAACCCGGATCTCCTCGTCGGTTGTCATCAAGGCGACGCCACCCTGGACGGCGTCGCCGGGCCGCAGATCGCGGACCATGGGAAGGACCGACCGCAGGAATAGGCGTCTCCCGTCGTCGAAACGTTCCAATACGTTCCCGCCGGCGCGGGACAATTCGTCCGTGGCGACCGAGTCTATGTCTTGCGTAGTGGGTAGCAGTGCAGAAGCCATGAGATTCCCTCCGGCGTGGTTGGGCGCCACTTAGCACTGGCGCAGGGCAAAGCCAACTAATACTATGCGGGGCAACCGGCCCGGTCAAGAAGCGGCGCACGGCGACCCCCGTCCAGAGGGGCCGATCTCCTGCACGCAGGCCGCCCGACGCAACGCTACTTGTGCGACGCCATCTCTGCCAATTGGCGGGAAAGCTCGTCGAGTTGGCGCAGCTCGGCCCGGCGCTGGGCCTCGCTGCCGAGGAAGCCGGGGCCGCCGGCGCGGGTCCGGGCCTCGAAGATTCGGGCAGCCAAGCGGGAGATGGCCACCTGGGGCGACTCCAGCCGGCCGACCCGCGCCCGCTCCCGCGCGGAAATCAACTGGTGAAACAACGCCAGATCATTTCTCCGCATTACCAGGATCTCCAGCCGGTCGACCAGGGGCCCCAGCCGCCGGGCATTCCACCGGCGGCTCTCCTCCAACTCCGCCTCCAGGGCTTGCAGCGCCAAGTTGCTGCCGGCGACCCGCACGGCCAGCTCGGCCAGGTTCACCCGGTGCGGGGGCGACGGCTGCGACGCCGCCGGGGCGGCCGGCAGAATCGGCTGCGGCCGATTGACAGAGCGGGATGGCGGTTGCGCAACCCGGCTTGCCGTGGCGACCGGTCCATCGGTTGCACGCGACCGGTGCGCCGCAGCGGCCGGAGGCGTAAGCAGCACGGCTCGATCGGAGAGCGGCAGGGTAGATTCCGGTTGCGCCGCCGCCTTCCGGAAAGGCCCGGCCTGACGCCGGGGACCAACCCCCGCCACCAATCCCGCAACACCCCGCGACGCAGGTTGCATCGGGCGGATGCCCTCCGGCGCGGATTGCCCCAAGACCAGCGGCAATTCGGCCGGCCGCCGGACAAGCGCCGCAGCCGGCCTCTGGGTTGCAGCACGCTCCGAAACCGCCCGCCGCTCGTACGGCTCGTACGGAACGATCGCTGCCGGCGGCAGCGGCGGTCCGGACAGTTGTATCTCCCCGCCGGCCGGTTGACGCGCCGTCTGCAACTCGCCCGGCCGCCGCAACACCAGTGGCCGGGGAATCGCGGCGAAGCGTCCGAACTTGGGCACATCGAACTTGGGCACGCTGGGCAGGGACCCGACCGAGCCCGGCGTGGAACGGCCGATGGCCGCCCGGAGCCAGTCGATCAGGCGGTCCTGATGCTCGAACGGGGCACCGGCCGCCTCCCAAGCCGCCAGGGCCTGATCCCAGGCCGCGCGGCGCCGAGCAAACTCGCCCCGTTGCACCCGGAACGTGTCGTAGACCCGGATGCGGAACCGCCGGGCGAGCCGCTCGATGGCCGCCTTTTCACGCTCGTCGGTCTGCCGCAGCAGCTTGACTAGTTCGGAGTGGGGAATCGTGCGGCCCGGCGCCATTTGGCGGAGCAGAACGACGTGTTGGGAATGCTCTGCGGCGGCCTCGCCGGGCAAAAGCACCACCCGGTTTGCCCGATCCAGCCGAGACACCAGATCGCCGATCCACCGCCGCTGCTGCTCTCCCGGCTCCAGCCCGGCGTACTGCTCCGCCGCGGCCTGCCAGCCGGAGGGGAACTCCGCCGGCTGCACGGCGGGAGACGCCAGCAGAAAAAGACTTGTCAGCAGTGGCCAGAAGGGTCCCATCACAATCCGTCTATTCCCGAGAACTGGAACGCCCGGCGGGCGCAGAACTGCCTGATTAACTCTAGGGCCTCCGGCAAACAAGTCAAACGCCCGGCGGCCTCCTGGTACTATCCTGCTTCGCCGGCGCCGTTGCACTTCCGCTCTCATCGGCGACAATGGCACGGTGACCACATCTGGCCTGACGAGTAACCGACACATAGCCGGGACGCAACGCGTCGCGGTACGAACGGCTGAAAGAGGATCCCGTCGAATGACTGCTGCCGCAATATCCCGCGACGCGTTCCGCGCGGAAGCGGCGGAGCTCTTCGTGGTCGGGCTTGTTTTTGTCCATCCACTCGACGGCCTTGTCGTACCACTGGCGGGCTTCGTCTTTGTGCGCCAGTTGCCAGTGGGCCATGGCCAGGAAGAGCCAGTCGGTGCTATCACCGCCAGAGCGAAGCTGCATCGACTTCTCGAGCGCGTCGATTGCGGCATTCCAGTCCCCGGCGCGATATTGGGCCGCGCCCAGGGTGTTGCAGTAGCCCCCCTTTTTCGGCGCCAGTTCGATGGCCTTCTTGGCCAGCTCGGCCGCCGTCTTGGCGTGCTTGACTGCGACGTGATAGTCACGTAAGTTCACCGCCTCGCAAAAGGTACGGAACAAAGCCAAGTGGTGGTGCCAGGCGGGATTCTCCGGTTCGAGTTCCACCGCTTTCTCGTAATCAGCCAGGGCCTGCTCGAATTTTTTGAGCCGCTCACACGCCTGCGCACGTTGGCAGTACGCGTAGGCATCGTGGGGATTGGGTGCGATCATCTCGGAATAGAGCTCCGCCTCCTCGTCGCGACCGGCTCGCTGCAGTACATCGGCGAGCTGGACGCGGATCTGAAACAACGTCGTTCGGTAGCCGGCCACATGCCGAAATTCCGCCACTAGCTCTTCGTAGATCGTGATCGCCTGGCGGAGGTGCTCGATCGATTCGTCCACCCGGTTGCGTCGCTGCAAGAACTTGGCAAAGTTTCTACGATAACTTGCGATACTGCACCGGAAGACTGACACGTTGGCTTGCTGTTGTGTGGCGATCGCCCGGCGGTAGAGCTCCTCCGCTTGATCGGGGTCGTTGGCTTCTAGCAGCCTCGCCATGACGTGATATGCCCAGGCCAAATCCGCTTGGCATTCGTGAAATTCCGGATGGTTTTCAACGAGTGTCTCCAGGACTTCGCAACTTTTCATTTCCGTGCGCAGAGCGTCGGCTCGCCTCCCAAGCGCTTGCTGAGACTCACGCATGAGCTCGTAGAATCTAGCCAGATCCCTCTGAAATCCTGGGACCTTAGGATGCCTTTCCACGAGCCTCTTCCAAAGCTGGATCCCTTTTTGCATGACGCCCAGCGCGTGAGCCGGATCCGAGCATGGCTGCCGGTGCGCCCCCGGCAGAGGCCGGCCGCTGTGCCAGAATCCAGCCAGCGCAAGGTAGGCGTGCGAGGTTTCCGGATAGTGCGGGGCTACTTCCTCCAACAGTTTGAAGCCCCTTTCCAAGGCCGATACCGTGTCATCTAGGCGGCCCACCTGGTAGTAAGCCTGGGCGAGACGAAGATGCGCCGCCGCCAGCTCCAATTGAATCTTGGGATCATCGCTGCGGCGTGCGGCAAACGCCTCGTAGTAGCTCACAGCACCTTCGATAAGTTGTCTGCGCAGCGGTTGCAGACCGGGCTCGTCCAGCAGCGTGCTTTCGCTGACCAACGTAAAGTACTTGTCCACAGCTTGGCGTGCCTGGCGAAAGTTTCGCTCCGCCCGTTGCCGCTGCACCTCGGCGTCTGCCAGCGCGAGTTCTGCCCGCTGGCGGTGCTCTTCCGCGACGTCTCGCTGGTGGCCGATCAGCACGGTGCTGACGGCGAGGCATACCACTGCCGTGGCTAACACCACAGCCGCGGACCAGACGATAGCCGTGTGCCGCCTGGACCATTTCGCCGCCCGCTGCACGAGCGAGGGCCCCCGGGCCTGGATCGGCTTGTCGTCCAGAAATCGCCCGAGGTCGTCGGCTAACTCGTGGGCCGCCCCGTAGCGGGACGCCGGCTCCTTGGCGGTGGCCTTGAGCACGATCGTTTCCAGGTCCACAGGCAGCGCGGGGTTGAGTTTCCGCGGCGC
>CAZUAM010000317.1:0-8375 GCA_964618095.1 uncultured Planctomycetaceae bacterium
GTGCCACGCGCTGCCGAGCCGCTTGGTTCCCAAGCTGGTGCTTGGGAAACAGACAAGAAATTTGTTCAAAGACGAACTCAAGACCCGGACTTCTTCGGTACTACCCGCCGCTGTCGCCATGCCCGAGTTGCCCGAAGTGGAAACTATGTGCCGCGGCATTGCGCCGGTGGTGGGCAGCCGCATCCGCGACCTGCGGCGGCCCAGGTCGAGATTGCAGCCGATCAAGATCAGTCCGCGCCTGAGCGATTTCCGCCGCCGCGTGGTGAGAAGGAAGATCGTCTCGGTGGGTCGGGTGGGCAAGCGGGTGGTGGTCGAGCTGGACAGCGGGGACCGGGTGGTCTTCGAGCCCCGGATGACCGGGCTGGTCCTGCTGGCCGACCCACCCGACGTGGATCATCTGCGGCTGGTTTTCGAGCTGTCGGGCCGCCAGGCGCGGCAACTTCTGTTCTGGAATCGGCGGGGGCTGGGCGTGGTGCGGCTGCTCTCACCCCGGCGATTCAGCCGGGATTGCGGCCCGCACAAATTGGGCCCCGACGCACTGGAGGTCTCGCCGGAGACGTTGAGCCGGCGGCTGGGGGCCAGTCGCCGGGCGATCAAGGTGGCCCTGCTGGACCAGCAGGCGGTGGCGGGGATCGGAAACCTGTACGCCTCGGAGATCCTCCACCGGGTGCGGATCCACCCCGAGCGGACCTGCGAGAGCTTGCGGCCGGCGGAGTGGGGCCACTTGCAGGCCGCGATGCGGGAAGTCCTGGAAGAGGCCATTCGGCACCAGGGCTCGACGCTGCGGGATGGGACCTACCGCGTCGCCCGGAACCGGCCCGGAAGTTTCCAGATTCTCCATCGCGTCTACCAGAGGGCCGGCCAGCGGTGCCTGCAATGCGGCCGGGCCGAGATCGTCCGCGTTGTGCAGGCGCAGCGTGCGACTTTCTTCTGCCCGGCGTGCCAGCGAAAGAAGCGTGGATGATGGTTGCAGTTCTTTCGGAAGGCGGTAAACTGGTCTCCGGCCGATTTTTGCAAAGATTCCAGCGAAAAGGAACGAACGATGACCGGGCAAGTCAGCAGCAGGCGGCCGGCAGCCGGGGCCGGTGCGATTCTGGTGATCGCCGCGTTGACCGCGTTGTTGGCCGGCCCAAAGGCCACCGGGCAGATACTCCGGCCGCCCTTGGGACGGGACCGCCCGGCCGCCTCCGAGCAGGCAACCCGAGCGGCCGTCGAGGCCTATAACCAGGGGGTCAAGTACACCAACGCAGGCGATCTTCAGCGGGCGATAGCCTCCTTCACCCGGGCCATCCGGCTCTATCCCCGATTTGGCCGGGCATACTGCGACCGCGGGCTGGCGCTGGCGATCAGCGAAGATTTTGATCGAGCGATTGCCGACCTGAACATGGCACTGCGGCTTGATCCGAAGGACACCGCGGCCCTGTCGAATCGCGGCTTTGCCTACTACCGCAAGGGAGAGCTGGAGAAGGCCATCGCCGACTACAACCAGGTGATCGGGCTCGATCCCCGAAACGCCGACGCCTACCGCGAGCGGGGCCTGGCCCGCGCAACGAAAGGCGAACTCGATAAGGCCATCGCCGACCTGGACTACGCCATCCGGCTTGCGCCCGGCGACGCTTCGGCCTACACCAGCCGGGCAATTGCCTACAGCAGGAGGGGCGACCTGAAGCGGGCCATCGCCGACTATAGCCAGGTCGTCCGGCTGAACCCCAAGGACGCCGAGGCCTGGTCCGATCGGGGATATGCCCGGGCGATCAGCGACGAGCTGGACGCGGCGCTGGGCGACCTGAATCACGCGCTCGAGCTTGCCCCCAACAGCGCGGCCGCCTTCTTCAGCCGCGGCTTCGTCTACTCCCGCAAGGGCGATCTGGACAAGGCGATTGCCGACTATAACAAGGCGCTCCGGCTGGACCCCAAATACGCCGAGGTCTACCGTGCACGGGGCTATGCCCTGGCGCTTAAGGACGACTTCGAGCAGGCCCTGGCCAACTTGGACTACGCCATCCGGTTGGCGGCCGACGACTCGGCGACCTGGCTTCGCCGGGGGTTTACCTACGTCAGAAAGGGTGAGCCCGAGAAGGCCATCGCCGACTACACCCAGGCGATCCAGCTCGATGCCCGGTACGTGGAAGCCTATTTTCACCGGGCCCTGGCCTGGCTGGCAAAGGACGAGCCGGAGAAGGCAGTTGCCGACTACAGGGAGGTAGTCCGCCTCGACCCGCGGAGTCCGCAGGACTATCAGAAGTGGCTCCACAGCGAAGGTGTCGAGGATTCCGACAAACCGGTGGAGCGGCTGGAGGCGATCCTGGCGGAGGCGAAACAAGAAGCCACCGTCCATTACAGACAGGGCTATGCCCATCACAAACGGGGCGAGCTGAAGCAGGCGATTGCCGAGTACGACCAGGCAATCCGGTTGTATCCGAGGTATATTCGGGTCTACTACAACCGCGCCCTGGCCTACCGGAAACAGGGCAGCCTGGAGAAGGCGATTGCCGACTATAGCCGGGCGATTCGGCTGGACCCGAAATACGTAAGGGCGTATCTGAACCGCGGGCTGATCTACTACGAGAAGGGCCAGTCGGAGCGGGCCTTGGCCGACTTCGACAAGGTGCTCGAGATCGATCCGGAGAACGAGTCGGCCCGCAAGGGCCGGGAGTTCATCGTCAAGCAGCAAAGCGAAGGCTGAATCGACTTGCAGGACTCCGGAGATCAGTTGGTTTAGCCGCCGCGGCTACGCGGCGACAAGACCCGGCGTAGCGCCGGGGGTGGACAACCGCGGGCACGTCCTCATAATAGGAGAATCCCGCCGCGTGGCGCGGAAACGGAAGACGCCGTCTCGAAGACGAAGGGAGCCTTGGTATGAAATGGTCATGGGAACGTCTGTTTGTGTTCGTGATTTGCGCCGGGCTGCTCGGCGCGATCGGCTGCCCGCAGGAGCCGTCGGCAAATCTGCCCCCTCCGACGTCCGTCGACGAAGAGCCTCCCGGAGATCTGGAGCCGGGGGAGCCGCCCGGTCCTGCCGAGCCGCAGCCTGAGCTGCCCGGTCCTGCCGAGCCGCAGCCCGAACCGCCCGAACCGTCTTCCCCGCCGGATAAGCCCACTCCGCCGGACTCGGCCGATGGGCCGGTATGGGATCCCTTTGCGACTGAACCCGATGCCGCCAAGGAGAGCCGACCGCCGGCACCTCCCGGCCCGGCGGGGACGACCAGCCCAACAGCATCCGAGAGAGAGAAGAAAATGAGCGTCGAGAGACAGACTTATGGGAACATGCCGGACGGGATCGAGGTGGAGCAGTACACGTTGACCAACGCCCACGGCCTGAAGGTGAAGGTCATCACCTTCGGCGCCATGATCACGTCGGTGGAGTTGCCGGATCGCGACGGCAAATTCGCCAACGTGACGCTTTACCGCGACTCGCTGAAAGACTACCTGGCCGGGCATCCGTATTTTGGCTGCGTGGTGGGCCGCTACGGCAACCGGATCGGCAAAGGAAAATTCGCCCTGGACGGTACCGAGTGTACGCTGACCCTCAACGACGGGGCCAACCACCTGCACGGCGGCACCAAGGGATTCGACAAGTACGTCTGGAAGGCCAAGCCGGTCCGGGGTGACGGCTTCGTGGGCGTGAGCCTCTCACACGTCAGCCCGGACGGCGACCAGGGCTATCCCGGAGAACTCACCGCCACGGTGACCTACAGCCTGAGCGATGACAACCAACTCAAGATGGAGTACACCGCCACGACCGATAAGCCCACCGTGGTCAATCTGACCAACCACGCCTACTGGAACCTGGCGGGGGCGGGCTCCGGCGACGTGCTCGCCCACGAGTTGACGCTCAACGCCGACCGGTTCCTGCCGGTCGACGACGGGCTGATTCCGCTGGGCGAGCTCAGGCCGGTCAAGGACACCCCCATGAACTTCACCCAGCCCAAGACGATCGGCTCGCGGATCGACAAGGTCGAGGGCGGCTACGATCTCTGCTACGTCCTCAACCGAAAGGAGGGCGAGAAGATGTCGCTGGCCGCCCGCGTCGCCGAGCCCAAGAGCGGCCGGGTGATGGAAATCTACACCACCCAGCCGGCGATCCAGTTCTACACGGGTAACTTCCTCGACGGCACGGTCTCCGGCGGCGGCGTGGACTATCAGAAGCACTACGCGCTCTGCCTGGAGACCCAACACTATCCCGACTCGCCCAACCAGCCGGAGTTCCCCTCCACGGTGCTGCGGCCCGCCCAGACGTACCACGAAGTGACGGTGCACAAGTTCGGCGTGCAGAGGTAAGCAGCCGTCCAGCAACAACTCCCCTCTCCCGCCGGCGGGACAGGGGCCGGGGGTGAGGGTGTGCCGCGGTTGGCCCCGATTGTCTGCCAGTCGGTGTCCCGTCAGGCACGGGAGGCGCAAACCGCCGCGGGTGGCCTCCTGCGGCTTTGCCGCCCTGATCGACGAGCCATCAGGGCCACTCGCGAGGCCGCGGTGTCAGCCGCCGCTTCCCGGCCAGTGCGTTTGGCTTGGACCACGGCACTGGCTGACGAGCAGGCAGTGGTAGCGGAATCGTTGGTGATTGACCTGTTTCTCCCTTCTCTGCTATACTTAGGGTGAGATCTGAAATCGTTGGAGGAAGACTATGGTCAAGACCATTGAAGCGGTGTTCGATGGAGCCGTGTTCCGGCCAATCGAGCCGATCCCGCTCAAGCCCAACACCCGCGTACAGATCACAATTGAGACCACCTTGCCGATGGCCGAGAAAGGGTTGTCGTTTCTGCAGATTGCACGCACGCTCAACTTGGAAGGCCCTGCCGACTGGTCAACCAATCTTGAGGAGTATCTGTATGGGGAAGCTGGACGTGGGAAGTGAGGTCTTTCTGGACACAGCCTTTGCCATTGCGCTCTCGTCCCCGAAGGACCACTTTCACCACCGAGCCGGTCTTCTGGCTGAGCAACTTCAAGAAGCCGGCACCCGCCTGGTGACTACACGGGCGGTGATGCTGGAGATTGGGAATGCGCTGTCCAAGGAGCGGTATCACGCGGCTGCCGTCAGGCTCTTGAACTCGCTGGAGGCCGACCCTGCTGTAGAAGTCATTCCGCTTTCGGAACCCCTTTACGCACGAGCCTTCCAGCTCTACAGAGAGCGTCCGGACAAGGAGTGGGGGCTCACCGACTGCGTCTCTTTTGTGGTCATGGAGGATCGGGGGCTGAGCGAAGCCTTGACGACGGATGAGCATTTCCCACAGGCAGGTCTTCGGGCTTTGTTGCGAGAGGATGACTGAGTAACCGCCGCCAACCAACTCGCCGCGGGTGGCCCGATTGCTTGCCAATCCATGTGTCGCCAGGCACAGGAGGCGGCGGACGGTCGTGTGTTCCCTCCTGCGGCTCTACCGCCTTGAAAGACGACTTGTCAGCGCCAATCGCCACGCCCGCGTTCAGGCCGTGCAGACCCACGCGTAGGCAAGTGGCTACTTGTGCGAGATCGCGCTCTTCTTCACCACGAACGTGTGAATCAGCTCGTCGTCGATGTTGATGATCTGGTAGCTCAGCTCGGGGTCGGGCTTGGTGGTGTCGAAGGTGAGCAGGCCGAAGGAGCACTTCTGGTTGTAGCCGAACAAGGAACCCTTCATGATGCCGTGGGTGTGGATGTTGGTCAGCCGGGAGCTCTCGAATTCGTAGAGCGGATAACCGTCTGGGCGTTCGATCCGCCAGCAGTCGGAGCGGTGGCGATCGGCCGAGATCAGGACCACACCGTCGATTTTCTCCTTCGCCAACAGTGAGAAGATCTCCTCGCGCTCGGCCTGGTAGCCTCTCCAAGGATCGCGGCTGCCGGGTTTCGCACCCAGTGCCCAGGGCACCGGGGAAGCGATGATCTTGAAGGTCGCCCGGGAATGGCTGAGCCCGTCGAGCAGCCAGGCCTTCTGCACGCGCCCCAGCATGCTGGGATTCTCGCCCTTGGGGTTGGTGCGGTAGTAGCGTCCGTCGAGCATGAAGAAGTCAACGTCGGCGAGGGAGAGCCGGAACCAGCAGCCGGGCCGTCTTCGGCCGCCGTCGTAGGCCGGGTTGTTCCAATTGTTGCGGAACACCCGCCAGACCGCCGGTTTCCACTTCGGCCTGGCGATCTCGGGGCCGTACCAGCAGTCGTTCACACCGAAGTCGTGATCGTCCCAGATGGCGAAGATCGAGGTGGAGGCCACAAACCGCCGGTATTCCGGCCGCGACTGGCGGCGGTAGTAGGTATAGTGCTGCACGGCGGGCCGGGTGGGATTGTCGATGTAGACGTTGTCGCCCAGCAACAGAAAGGCCGGCAGCTTGTGCGAGGTGATCGTGTCCCACATCCGCTCGTGCCGGGGCGTGTAGCCCGCCCCGCCGCCGAAGCCGACCTGGAACCGGGCCGGCTGCCCGGTGGGTGGGAAGGTGCGAAACGACGGAAACTTCGGGCCGAGCGTTGACTTGCCCTTAAGCAGCACGTCGTAGTAGTAGGTCGTGTCGGGCCGGAGCCTTTCCACCTCGGCCACGGCCGTGTAGTCGCGCTGGGCTTCGGTGAAGACGGTGGACGACTTCAGCGGGCGGATCAGGTCCTTCGACGTGCTCAGCAGGACCTGGATCGAAGCCTCCTCGGCCGTGCGGACCCAGAACTTCGCGCCGCGGTCGGTCACGCAGCCGAGCATCGGGCCGTGCAGTAGCCGGTCGGCGTGTTCGGCGGCGAACTGCTGAAACTCCTCCGTTTCGGCCAGCGGCGCAAGCAGGTCGCGCGGCCCGGCGATGAACCGCCCCGGCGGCAACCCCGCCTGGATGGCCCGCCGCATGGTCGCAAGCGCCTTCTCGTGTTCCTTCAACTGGCAGTAAGCGACGGTCAGATTGTACAGCGATTCCAGGTGATTTGGCTCGGCTTCGAGGCAGTTGTGGCAGATCTGGACGGCCTTTTCGAGCTTTCCGTCAATGATGGGGATGATCTGGTTCTGGCCGGTCCGCTTGTCTGGCCGGAACGCTCTCTTCTTCTTGGGCACACTGCCGGCCCGGGCGGCGCCGGCAACAGCGACGGACGCGGCCAGGAAAACGGCGGCACATACCAACAGTCCCGTGGGTCGTAACAGCTTGTACCTCATGGGCTCTTCCTTTCTTAAGGGCTGGTTCCCAAGCTCGAGCTTCCGCTGGTTCCCAAGCTCCGCTTTCCGCTGGTTCCCAAGCTCCAGCTTGGGAACCCATTCTTCTCGAAGCTCCGCTTCGCTGATTGGGCGGTCGGCGCCGAGTTGGGAAGCAGGGCTTCCCGGAGATCCGTGCCCAAGCTGGAGCTTGGGCACGAGGTGGCTAGGGGTTCCGAATGGTTGTGGTGGTCTACGCTACACCGGATCGGGCAATTCGTACGCCTTGCGCCTGGGGCGATCGAGATACGCGTTGGCCTCGTCATCGCCGGGAAAGATCTCCTTTTGCGGGTCCCACTTGAGCCTGCGGCCGAGCCATCGGGCGATGTTGCCCAGGTGGGCAATGGTGGTGGAGCGGTGGCCGATCTCCACGTCGGCGACCGGTTTTTCGCGCGAGCGGATGCAGTCGAGCCAGTTCTGGACGTGGTTGTCGCTGCGGTAGAGCCGGATCTCGGAGTCCTTGATCGGCTGCTTGACCAGCTCGGGCGGATTGGAGACAACGCGGCCGCGGAAGATCTCGATCTTGCCCTCCTCGCCGACGAAGATCGCCCCGCCGGGGTTCCCGTCGTCGAGTTTAAGCGTGATCCCGCCCGCGTAACGGTAGAAGATCATCGGGCTGCTACAGATCTTGTCGCCGCGGGCACGGGACTCGGGCTCGGTGTAGGTCGGCGGGCTGAACTTGGGGCCTTCCGTCCAGACCTCGACCGGTCCGGTCTCGTCCATCCCCAGGGCCCACTGGACCTGGTCCAGGCCGTGGGCGCCCCAGCCGGTCATCTCGCCGCCGGAGTAGGGTCGGAAGGAAATCCAGCCCGGCTGGGCCCGCGGCGTGTACAGGTCGGGGTGGAAAGGGACGACCTCCGTCGGGCCGCACCACATGTCCCAGTCGAGTCCCTCGGGGACGGGTTGGCCGGGGAAGGCGCACTCCCAGGGGCTGGGGTAGTTGTGACCGATTACCGTATGGATCTTGCCGATCCGGCCGTTGCGGATCAATTCGCAGCCAAAACGGTTCTGGGCCTGCGAGCGCTGCTGGCTGCCGGTCTGGAAGACCCGCTTGTATTTGCGGACCGCCTGGACCATCAGCCGTCCCTCGCGGATCGTCAGCGTCATCGGCTTTTCGGCGTAAATATCCTTCTCGGCCTGGCAGGCGTGGATGCAGACCAGGGCCCGCCAGTGGTCGGGCGTGGCGGTGACAATCGCGTCGATGTCCTTATGCTCCAGCAGCTTGCGGTAGTTCTGATACGCCTT
>CAZUAM010000318.1:0-8372 GCA_964618095.1 uncultured Planctomycetaceae bacterium
GGGCCGTGTCCGCAACAAGCACGGGGGCTACGGGAAGATTACCCGGAATCCGTTGCGGTTCGAGGCGCATCTTCAGGTGGCGACCGAAGGCGGATCCTTTCAAGTCACCGACGCCGGGATTGCAATTAGCGACGCCGACGCGGCCCTGTTGACCCTGGCCGCCGCCACCAATTACGTCGGCTTCGAAGACCTCAGCGGCGATCCGGCCCGGCGGTGCGTGGACGTCCTCAAGTCGCTGGCCGGGAAAAGCTTCGCGCAGCTCCGCAGTGCCCACGTGGCCGACCATCAGAAGCTCTTCCGCCGCGTGGTGCTCGACCTGGGCACGACCGAGAAGACCGGCCAGCCGACGGACCGGCGAATTACAGCCTTCGGCGAAGGCGACGATCCACAGTTGGCGGCGCTCTACTTCCAGTTCGGCCGCTATCTGATGATCGCCGGTTCGCGACCCGGGAGCCAGCCGCTGAACCTCCAGGGAATCTGGAACGAGAGCCTCGCGCCGCCCTGGGAAAGCAAGTACACCATCAACATCAACACCGAGATGAACTACTGGCCGGCCGAGCCGTGCAATCTGGCCGAATGCCACCTGCCGCTGTGCGACGCCCTGGAAGAGCTGGCCGTCTCCGGTGCCCGGGTGGCCAAGGAGCATTATGGCGCCCGGGGCTGGGTGCTGCACCACAACTTCGACCTCTGGCGCGGGGCGGCCCCGATCAACGCCTCCAACCACGGGATCTGGCCGACCGGCGGGGCTTGGCTCTGCCAGCATCTATGGTGGCACTACGAGTACGGCGGCGACCGGAAGTTCCTTGCCGAGCGGGCCTACCCGATCATGAAACAGGCGGCCCTGTTCTTCGTCGATTCTCTGGTCGAGGACCCGCGAAACGACAAGGGCTGGCTGATTTCCGGGCCGTCGAACTCGCCCGAGCAAGGCGGGCTGGTGATGGGGCCGACGATGGACCATCAGATCATCCGCAACCTGTTTGCCAACTGCATCCAGGCCAGCCGGATCCTGGGCGTGGACGCGGAATTCCGCGAGCAGTTGATCAACTTGCGTAAGCGGATCGCGCCGAACCAGATCGGCCGGCACGGACAGCTCCAGGAATGGCTCGAAGACAAGGACGACCCCAGGAACCACCACCGCCACCTCTCGCACCTTTGGGGCCTGCACCCGGGAGGTGAGATCACGCCCCGGGGTACGCCCGACTTGTGCGCCGCGGCCAAGAAGTCGCTCCAGTTCCGCGGCGACGGGGGCACCGGCTGGAGCAAGGCCTGGAAGGTGAGTCTGTGGGCCCGCCTCGAGGACGGCGACCATGCCCACAAGATGCTCAGCACCCTGATCTCCGGCAGCACCTACCCGAACATGTTCGACCGCTGCCCACCCTTCCAGATCGACGGCAACTTCGGCGGCACCGCCGGCGTCGCCGAGATGCTCTTGCAAAGCCATGCCGGCGAGATCGCCCTGCTGCCCGCCTGGCCGAAGACGGCCTGGCCGACCGGGCACGTCAAGGGTCTGCGAGCCCGGGGTGGGCTGGAAGTGGACATTGCCTGGAAAGACGGCCGGGCTACCTCGGCCGTGCTGAAGCCCGATATCGGCGGCAAGCACACGATCCGTGCTCCCCGCGGACAGCAGGTTGCCGGGATCGGCAGCGGTGGAGAACCAGTGCCGATGCAGCCGAGGCGCGACGGCACAGCCACCGTGGAAGTCGAAGCCGGGAAACAGTACGAAGTGACGTTCGAGGACTGGACCGTCAAAGGGTTCCCGCCGAAGCGGGACCTTCGGCGCGGCGAGGGTTTCGCGCCGCAGAAATAGCGCTAACTCAACTCGTTTAACCGCCGCCGGAACGGCGACCTTCTTCGTTCCAGTGTCGTTGACCGTACTTCTCGGCAACCAGCCGGGCCGTCGGCTCCTCGGGCCAATTGTTGTACGGCTCGTCTGCCTTCCAGGCCGCCACCAGCGCCCCGCGAATCGTCGTGCACTGAAGCGGCAAGTTGGTCAGAAACTCGCCGTGAGGTCGACCACCGCGGTACTCGGGCTGGCGGGGAGGGGTCTTCAGGCAGCGGCCGATCAGCTCCAGCGGGAAATCGTACAACAACGTGCCGTGGTAGAGCAGATGATCGCGCTTCAGGCGGATGCTGTTGCCCGAGAACTTATACTTGCCGATGGCCAGATCGCTGATGCCCCGGCAGCGCACGCCCGGCGCCAACGGCCCCAGTGCCGCCGCCAGCGTGCCGAGCACGAATCGATGGGCCCGGTCGACCGAGCGGAGACCGGGGCGTAGCCGGCAGCTAAGCACCAGGGCATACATCAGGCACCCGGGCCCGGCCAGCACGGTCGCCCCGCCGCTTACGCGACGCAACACGGGGACGCCCAACTCCCGGCAGGCGTCCAGGTGGACTTCCTCGTCGATCTTCGACGAGCGTCCCAGCACGGCCATCGGCCGGGCCGGTTCCCAGAGGCGAAGCGTTTCGGTTGGGCGGCCGGCCGATTCGGCCTGCTCCAACAGGGCCTCGTCCAGTGCCAGGTTTTCGGCCGCCCCGGGTAGTGTCAAATCCAGGTATCGCATACGGGCCTATTGTTGCACCCGGCGGCTTGACGGACCAGGGGCGGGAGAGTTACTTTTCAGGGCGGGAAATGCAGTGCTTGACGTTTGCGAGGAAGAGTTCACCACGTGGCGCCCCCCGATAGAGCGCCCCGATTCACCGTTTAGCGGTCGCCGGTACGGCGCCCCGATTCACCGTTTAGCGGTCGCCGGTACGGCGACCTGGAGCGTCAGAAGACCCGCCCATGTCACAGCCCGATCAGCCCGATCACGATAACCACGCCTCCCCCGCCGAGTTCTCCACCGGCGGGATGCTGCTGAAGCTGATCCTGCTGCCGGGGCTAGTGGTGTTGGCGATCGTGGCGGCGATTCTCTGGCTCAGCCAGCCGGGCGGCGACGTCGACTCGCTGATCGACGCCCTCGCCCGGGAGGGCCACGGCCGATGGCAGGCGGCCCTGAGCCTCAGCGCCGTGTTGCACGACCCCGGCAGCGCGGCGATCCGGCGCGATCCAGCCGTTGCCCGGCGGTTGAGCGAGATTCTCCGGAAGGAGATCAAGACCGGCGGGATGGACTGGGATCAGGTCCGGTTGCGGATGTACTTGTGTCGGGCCCTGGGAGAGTTCCAGATTGCCGACCCCTTGCCCGTGCTGTTGGAGGCGGCACAGCTCCAGCGATCCGAGGGGGACATCTACGTGCGGCGTGCGGCCATCGAGGCCATCGCCGTGTTGGCCTCCAACGTGGGCCCGCCGGAGTTGCGCAGCGATCCCCAACTGATTCCGGTATTGCTTAAGGCCGCCGAAGACGAGCACCGCCAGGTGCGCGAGACGGCTGCCTTTACCCTGGGCGTGGTGGGGGGCGCTCGGGCCCAAGCCCGCCTGGAGCTGATGCTCGCCGATCGGTACGCAGAAGTCCGCTTCAACGCGGCCACCGGCCTGGCCCGGCACGGAAATCCCAAGTGCATCGGGGTCCTGCGGGAGATGCTTGATCCGCGCCCGGCGGACTCCCGCCGGACGATGATCCGGGTGAATGCACTGCGCGCAATCGGCAAGTTGGCCGCCGCCAACCCCACCGCCGACTTGGGAGAGTTGGTTGAGGCCGTCGAGCGGCTCACCCGCGCCGATGTGGCAACAGAAGTCAGCGTGAAGGCCGCCGAGGTGTTGCACCAGTTGGGCCACCGAAACGGAACCCCCCACGGGTCTCGATCGTAGTGTGAACCGTCCGACGGGTTTCGTTCGTAATACTATCCATACAGACAGTCCGCTTGTAGTGGTTAGGTAAACTCAGGTCCTAAGTGCATGTCGGCGCAGAGTTTGCGTTACCACGTGACGATCCGGTGTCGGCGGAGGGGCCGAACAACTTCAGATTTTTTTGGAATTTTTTAACCCTTTAGCGAGCTTGGGCTTACGGCCGTAAAGGGCGGCGATGGGCCGTCCGACCATTTGCCGTTTGACCTGCCGTCTGCAAGACTCATTTGAAGGAGTGTAGCAGGGCTTGTCGTACCGAGGACAGGTCGTCGGCAAGCTGGACTGTGACGTCGTTTTTCACATGGCAAGGTTTGTCCGGCCTCAGCGGCCGGCGAGGTGGACTGATTATGAACTCCCCTGCCCGTATTCTGTTGGCCCTGTCCGTTCTGGCGCTCTGCGGCACCCCGGCCGCAGCCCAGCTCTGCTGTCCGCCGTCGGCCGGCATCACCTTGGCCGACGGCCAGGCGTATCGGCTGGTCTACCAGACCGTGTATGACCAGCGGGAGGTGACCGCCTACCGGATCGAGTACGAGACGGTCTGTGAGGAACAACAGGTAACCACCTACCGCCCGGTTTGGGAAACCCAGATCCGCGAGCACCGCTACACGGTCGCCCGGCCGGTGGTCGAAACCAGCACGCGTGAAGAACGCTACACCGTCTGCCGCCCGGTCTGGGAGACCCAGATGCGGGATTGCAGCTACAACCGGGTTCGCTACGTGCAGGAGACGGCCGAGCGCGAGGAGCATTACACCGTCTGCCGGCCGGTTTGGGAAGCCCGCGAGCGACAGGAATGCTACACGGTCCGCCGACCGGTCTACGAGACGGCCTATCGCACCGAGTGCCAGACGGTGATGCGGCCGGTGACCACTTGTCGGACGGAGTACGTTGACCAGGGGTGCTACGCCGAGCAGATGGTCTTCAGGCCCAGCTTACCGGCCACGCAGCTCCGCTGGGTGGCGGGCAGCTCCACGGTCGATCCGGCGACCGGGGCGGTCGTCTACCAGCGGCCGGGGCTGTACTGGGTGCAGACTCCCCGCGGCCGCTACGAGGTCCAGCGGGTCTGGCAGCCCAACCTGGTCGCCCGGCAGGTGCCGCAAACCACCTACGTCCCGCAAACGGTCAGCCGGCAGGTCCCCGTGCAGGTGTGCCGCTATCGCCAGGAGCAGGTCTGCCGCACGGTTCCCTACCAGGTCTGCCGGATGGTCCGCGAGCAGCACGTCCGCAAGATACCCTACACGGTCTCCCGCCCGGTGGTCGAGCGCGTCGAGCGACAGGTGCCGGTGCAGGTCTGCCGCTGGGTCAACGAAGAACGTGTCCGCCAGGTGCCGGTGACCACCTGCCGGACGGTCTACGAGGCGCGGGTGGAGAAGGTGCCGTACCGCGTCTGCCGGATGGAGGCGGTGCAGGAGACGGTCCGCGTGCCGCGATGCGTCGAGAAGCGGATCCCGCTGACCTATAACTGCAACGTACCCCGGGTGGTCTGCTGCCGGGTGCCGGTCGACGCCTGGGGCGTGCCGCTGGGGAGCTGTCTGCCCGCGGTGACGGCCCCGCCGGTCGAGGAACAGCCGACCCCTGCCACCAATGGCACCACCGACGACGCCGGCAAGACCCCGGTGCTCAGCCCGGGCGAGGGCAAGCCGGAGCCGCTCCAGGAGCCCGAAGTCAAGCTGCCCGAAAAGGCAGACTGGGAGGGCCGCACGCCGGCCACCGAAACCGACGTCTACGGGCCGGAGGGTGACAACAGCACTTAACCGGGCTGACGCTCCGGAATCCGCCAGAGCCACTGCAGGGCACGGGTCGGGGCACGATCTGTGCCCCGCGTGTCGGGAGCTTCGGGGGTGCCCCTCCCCCCACCGCCTGGGCGGCCGCAGAAGACTTGCCCCCGCAAAGCCGCGACCCGGGATCGCGTCTCATCCGCAATTGCGTGATCTCCGGGCAAGTAGCGTCCGAACAGCGGAGGGTGTAGAATACACTGATAGGAAGGGGTGCGTTTGATGCCGGAACTCAGTCGGTTCTTCGGGATCGTCATCGCCATGTACTACGACGATCACGCGCCGCCTCATTTCCATGCGATCTATGGCTCGGAGAAGGCCGAGTTCCGCATCGATCCGCCAGGACTTCTCAGGGGGCGTCTGTCGCCGCGGGCGTTGGCGCTCGTGACGGAATGGGCCGCCCTTCACCAGGCGGAACTGCTCGAGGCTTGGGACCGGCGGGCGGCCGGAGAAGAGCCGCCAAAGATCGAGCCGCTACGGTAAGGAGGTCTGATATGACGCAACCGTGCGCGACGGTCACCGACGTGCGGGTCCTCGATGAATACCGCATCGAGTTGACGTTCTCGGACGGCGCTGGGGGCGCCGTGGACCTTGCCAACCGGATCGTCGGCCGCGGCGGTGTGTTTGGGCCGCTGGAAGACCCGGTGTTCTTTCGGCGGGTTGCCGTCCACAACGAACTAGGGACGATCGTCTGGCCCAACGGCGCCGACTTCTGCCCGGACATGCTTTATGGTTGGGCGACCGGAGAGCCGGTACCGCGGCCTGAACCGGAGAGCGTTGTGTCGTGATTACCGCGCCAGAAGGCGAATCACCGCGCAGGGCTGGCCCGCTCATGGCACGGCATCCGGGGCCCAGCCTGCGCCCCGCCACGGCACTGCTTGTGGCAGACAGTGGCACATGCTAATCTCCAACCGCCCATCACAGGCGCCCGCGCGAACATGCTCACGCGACGCTGCGCGTCGTGAGAGCATGCCACCCTGCCGAGCAGCCGGAATCGGAGGGCCGCACGCCGGCCCCCGGAACCGACGTCTACGGGCCGGAGGGTGATAACAGCACCTGAGCGACCTCGCCCTGCCGTTCCGAACAACTGTTGCGGGGCACGGATCGGGCAATGATCCGTGCCCCGCGTCTTTTGTGCACCTTGGCCCAGTTACTTCTTTCGGCGGTCGTGTGGTACCACAACCACGCAACTCGCTGTACTGGGGTTGCCCTGCTCATCCACGGCCTCGCACACGGCGGAGTACGTCCTGCCACTTTCGCTCCCATCCCGTTCGGCACGCAAGGACACGGTGGCCACGTAACCGCCAACCTGGGCGTCCCAGGCCACCTCGATCGTAACGGGCGTGCTGTAACCGTCCTGCCCCTTCACGTCCCCAACGGATGCCCCGTCGCCCGTGCCGTCGTCTGGCTCACTGCTCTTGATGGTGGAAGTCAGTGCACACCCCCACGCTCACTTGGCTTACGCCCGCGCGTCCAATGCGCCACGAATACTATGCTGCGCAGAGCGCCCTATGTCCCACGTGCTTCTCTTCGGCGCCGGCGGGCGAGCCAGACCACTACCCCGGTCCCCACGAGCATGATCAACAACGCCCCAGTTGAAGGCTCCGGGATACACACTTCCATGTTGCGAATCACGCCGCTTGGCTCGTGCAGCACCAGTTCGACGCCCGAGCCGTCGAGATTCGAGCGGGCGAGATATGTGCTGGTGGGATCCACCACATTCGATAGTGGGAAATACAGGTCGCGGTTTGCGACGTCCACGTGGAACCACGAATCCGGTGGACTCAACGGCGTGAGTATGGTTTGCACAATGGTTCCTTCCAAGTCAGCTCGCACTATGCTGCGCCGCTGATCGTCGCCGGGCCACATCTCGTTCCAGTAGAGTTCGGGCTCTACGGAGTCGAATTCCACGTCATAGGGGTACGCGCCGCCCGGGAGATCCTTGAAGAGCGTATTGTTCGATCCGTCGAGGCCCATCGACCGGACTTGCATAGTGGTGGGCCACTCGTTGTACACGTAGTATAGTTTCGCTCCTGTTGGATCTACAGCGATCCCCATCGCCACGTCGTTGGGGCCTATACTGGCGAGCGTTTCGATATTGCTGCCATCCAGGTTCGCACGAAAGATGCCGCGGCCGCTGGGGAGCCCCTGCGTTGCGTTCGTCCAGCATACCTTGCAGTTCACCAAGTCCAATTCTACGTCGCCAGCGCGGCTAGGGACAAGATTGACACGGTTTGTGCCGTCGAGATTGCAGCGAAAGAGATGGCTTCCGTCGCCGCCGTAAAGATGGGCGTTGGCTTCGTCGAACGCGATCCCGTAGAAACGGGGCGGCGCCGGGTTGGTCAGCACCGTTTCTACGCCAGTGCTGTCGAGATTCGCCCTCTTAACGGTCCTCTCAGCATCGGGCGCGTAGACGCTGTAGTAGACTTTCTCGCCACTGTAACACACGCCCCCGCCCGGGAGCACAACGAGCATTAAGTTGTCGTCAAGAAATAAACTACCGATTTCGACTGTGCGGCGGCCCCTGATTACCGGGACTACTCATGGTCTTTCCGGTAAGTTAATTGTTGACGAGGCCTAACGCGCCCACAAAACAGATTTTACGCCACATAATTCACCTCCGCTTCTTCCGGGTAAACTGAAGGAAAGCACTTCCTGCGTCCTGGAGAGCCTATGGTCCGTGGCACAAATGCCCGGAGTTTACCCCCCCAAGAAATTGCAAGCATTGGGCAGGCAAAATCCCCAAGAATCTTGTCGTATTTGATACTAGCCCGGATTATTCAAGAATTCGGGAATTCTTGAGCCTCCAAGGGTATCTA
>CAZUAM010000319.1:0-8359 GCA_964618095.1 uncultured Planctomycetaceae bacterium
ATCCTCGGCATTCACAAGACGAAGTACGCTTTACTCGGATGAGCCTCTTTTTTGCTGGCGCTGTTGATCACCCGGATTGTCGCCTTGCGGTGCTCCAGGTAACGGGGATTACCCGGGGCAAGCCGTATCGCCTCCGCATTATGGCGTTCGGCGAGATCCAATCTCCGCGTCCGCAGGTAGACCCCAGCCAGGCGGTCGTGGGCCTCGGCCGACTCCGGCCAGAACTTCAAACATTCTCGAAGGATACTCTCGGCGGCAGGGATCTGCCCCAAGCGGAAGCGAATCTCGCCCAACCGCACAAACACCGCGGGTGGGAGCGGGGGCCTCACCTCGGCAAGCTGCTCGTAGAGTTGGGCGGCCTCCAAGTAGTGGGGATCGACCCGCTTGTGCAAGGCCATCTGGTAGTGTCCGGCCATCAAGAGTCTGTCGGCCAGCCGCATCGCCAGCACGCGGTTGGCCGGCCGCTCGGCCAGCGCAGATCGGAAGTCGTTGATCTCCCGGTACAACTCGGCCTCGCAGCTCGCCACGTGTGCCGCCCCGGGATTGACAGCTTCCGCCAGGAGAAGCTGCTTCGTTCGGTCTGCGGGGCTACCCATTAGCTGCGCACACTGGGCTTGAAAGACGTGCCGCGTGGCCTTGAAGCGCAACGTGAGCTCCGCCCGGTCACGCTCCTCGTCAGTGAAGTTGCACAGGCAAGGTGAGACCGGGGCGTGATGCTCGATAAGCATGCCGAGCACGTGCCCAAGGCTCCCCTCCGCAGCAACCACAGTGGCACAACTGAACTCCAGCAGTGGCCGATCGTCGCAATTGACCGGATCGTTCCTGACCAGCGCTCGGATAGCATCTTCGTCACACAAGTGGCAGTCGAGCAAGTCGTGGACATCCTCGATGGCAATGGCCTTCAGATCGGCTGCAATCTGCGGGCGGCCGACCAGGGCCTTTAGCCGAGCGAAGTCGATCCGTAGGGGCGAAACGCTTCCGAGGATCAAGGCGTGCTTGTTCACGCAGTTGCTGGCAACCCAGAACGAACAGTGAGGAAAGACGCCCTGGAAACTCTTCAGGATCATCCGCAACTCCGCAGGCCGCAGATCCAGCGGTACCCAACAGGAGAAAAGCCCTCCTTCGGCGAGCCGCTCGCGGCAGTTGCGGAAGTGGTCCACCGTGTACAGCGCCGAGCAGCCGCTTGAGCCCGGATAGGTCGAGTCGTTCATGACGATGTCGAACTTCTCCGCCGAGAGGCGCGCAAAGTTCTTGCCGTCCATGATGATCTTGCGAATGCGCGGGTCACGGTAGGACCCATGGTTGGTCTTTTCGAAGTACTTTCCTGCATCGAAGACGGCTGGGCAAATCTCGACCACGGTGTATTCCTGCACACCAAGCTCGAGTCCCACCCGGGCGGTTTCCCCCCTCCCAAAGCCGATCTGGGCTACCCGTTTCGGCCTGGGGTGAAGGCACAGCGGAATATAGGCTTGCAGCTTCTGCGTGGTCCGCAGCATGAAGTCGCATCCGGCCACGTTGACCCCGTCCACCGCAATCAGACGCTCGCCGTTAGGCAGATCGTGAACCGTCACGGTGCCCGTGGGGTGTTCCTTGATGAAGGTAATTGTGCTTGGGTGGTGGTATGTGTTGATCGTGTCATAGAAGATGTCCGACGGGGTCCACCGGAAGGCTGCTACGGCTACGACGGCAACCGGTGCCGCAACACCCAGACGCCCAAGCACGGACCGCCCCCCGGCCTGCCAGAGAAGTGCTACACCCACTGCCAAGTTCAGCCCAACCACCAGCAGAAGGCTCCGATGGGTCCCAAGCACTGGCAGCAAAACGAATCCCGCCGCAAACGAGCCCAGCACGCAACCCGCCGTGTTGGCGGCATATACCTGCCCCACCCGCCGACCCACGGGCATCTTTCCCCGAAGGCAAAAAGCATTCACGATCGGAAACGCCGCGCCCATCAGCAGCGTCGGAACAAAAAGGACCGTGAAGGCGTCAGCAAAATGCGTAAGAGTCTGGCGCCACGCGCCACTCCAGGTGAAGTACCGCAGGAAGCGAAAGTCAATCGGCTCAAGACGAGCAAGGAGCGGCACTGAACCTAGAATGCTTAAGCCGACTAGCCGCGTAGACGGTATTCCCAAAGACCGTACCGAGGATCCGCGCCCAGACTACCTCCAGCACTAAGCCGACCGCGCCGGAGGTCACGAAGAACAGCAGAACCGCAGCGCGGAAGCTCTGGGCGCGCTCGTTGGCCCGGACGTTCATGGCAAACCCAGCCTATACCGGATTATTCACAAGCGTGCCACGGCCGTGTTGCCCTGGGTAAACCGGCAAACCTGGAGCACGGCTGACACAGCCGTGGCACGCGAAAACCGACCCGACGATGGTCCTATGAATAATCCGGCCTATACCGCCAGATCCAACATGCTTGCGAGAAACAAGCCACGTGCCGCCAATCTGTCCGGCTACCTGTTCAAGCCTGCCAGCGTACGCTCCAAAATCTGGCAGAACGGTACATGCCTGAGTATAGTCGTCCGAGGGAAGAAATCTAGCAATTTGAGGGGCGCCGGCCAAGAAATCCACAATTCGGGAAAAACTAGCCTAGAAACCCCCTCCGAAGTGGGCGCCGGGCCGTTCTGTACTCTCCAGCGGGCACCGGCCCGGCAGAACGTTGCACCGAGGGACTCAGGCAGCCCGCAACGCGAAACTCTCTTCAGCCAACAAGGTGGGAGGTGGCTGCCATCGAATCGGGGCCGGCAGGAGGCGGCCAAGGACTCCAGTACGTTCCGCTTCGGCCGCTCCGGGGCCTGGTCACTTGGCCTCCCAGGGGGACGATGAAGAGGCCGCTTCCGCTCCGTAGACCAGGGACGCCTGGAACCCTCCGCCGTTGGTAGTGTAGAAAAGCCGGCCGTTGGAGGCGAACGTGCCCACGCACAACAGCACGTCCACGGCCGGCCCGCAATACGCCAGCCGGTTGCCGCGCGCTAAATCGTACAAGGTCAGGTTCGGGCCGAGCAAGTACGGCTCGGAGAGCGTAAACCGCGTACACCGATAGCCCGGAACCAGCGTCGAAAGGATCTTCCCGTTGTGCTTGTCGATCAGGTAGCCGTTCTGGTATTGCGAATGGGTAAACAGGAACCGCCTTCCGACGGTGATCACGTGAATCGCCCGGCTGACCGGCTCGGACTTCCAGACCAGCGAGCCGTCCTTGGCGTCGAGGCACCACACCCGGTTGATCTTGCCTTCCACCGGGTTGTATCCGCCCAGGTACAGGCGTCCGTCCGCGCCCGAGACGGTGCAGCCGGCGTGCACGGCGTACTCGGTCGTGGCCCACAGGACCCGGCCGGTCTGCGGCTCGATCGCCGCGGTGACGCCCGACGGGCCCTTGCCGCCGAAATAGCAGGAGTAATAGAGCGTGCCGTCCATCAGGCACATGCCGGCATCGTCGCCCCCGGCCCCGTACTCGGAGAAGTCTCGGGTCCAGACGACCTTGCCGGAATTGGCGTCGTAGGCGCGGACCAGCGGTTTCTGGTCCTTGGGGAAGCCGAACGTGCTCTGGTGTTCGAAGAGCCATGTCTTGGGCGTGTACTTGCCGGAGCTGAACTGGTAGATGGCCAGGTTCTTGTACGGGATGGGCGGCAATTGCCGGTTCCAACTCGGGGAGCCTGAAAAGGGTGCCTCCCACAACAGCTTTCCGGTGGCCGCCTCCAGGCATCGCAGCCGGCACTTCCTCAGCCCGGCCTGGGGAACCAGCAGACGTCCGCGATGGTAGATCGGGCTGGTATACGAAACGTGGACCCCGGGAAAGTATCGCCGCCACAACAGCCGGCCGGTCTCCTGCTCGACGGCAAATATCTGGCCCTCGGCCGTATGGGTATACATCCGGCCGCCGCCGCAAACCGAGAGGTGCTTTACCGTCCCTTCGTAGCGGCGGATCCATTTCATCTTCAGCGGCGGCCGGAGCCCCTGCGGGTTGGCGTTGGTGTTGGCCAGGTTCCCGAAGTTGGTGTACCAATCGTGTCGTGAGCCGGTGAGTTTCCCGGTCAGGGGGCTGCGAATCTTCTCCAATTGAAGGTCCTTCGACGGCAACGGCGCCGTTCCGTTGGGTCCCAAGACGTACAGGTATCCGTCCTCGCAGCCGAAGTAGACACGACCGTCGCAGACGGCAGCCGGTGCCGAGACGGCCTTCCCGAAGGCGGTCTTGAAGGACCACACCTCTCCGCCGACCACCGTGACCATGCTTCGCATGGTGCCCCGGCGGTGGCCGGAAAGCGGCACAACGTAAAGGCTGCCGTCCAAACCACCATATACGGCGGAGTCCTTGAGCAGGATGGGTGAGGCGATCGACGGATAGCCCCCCAGCGGCCGCCATCGCCGATCGGGCGTGTGTTTGCACAGACCGAAACCCTCCTGCGGCCGGCAGCGGTACACGTCGCGGCCGCGGAGACTGACCGAACAGAAACTCAGCAGCCCGGCCCCCTGATAGCTGGTCTCGGTCCCGCGGACGTAATCCGCCTCGACCTTACCGTCGCGCAATCGGAGGATCTCCACGTTCCCACCGTTGTCCCGCCGAGTCCACTGCCGGTAGACGGCGCCGGACTGGTCGATGCTCAGTCCCAGCGTGGCGGGGGCCTCGCGCCGGGCGAGGTACGTGGCGCGAAGCTGGGCCTCCTCCTCGGCGTCTTCCAACCAGCAGATCGTGCCGCCCGCCGGGATCACCAGCGTCTTTCCCGTCAGGGCGATGTTCCGGTTGCAGCAGAACTGTTCGCGCCATCCCGCCCGTCCGCGGAGCCTCTGCCAATCCTCTCCGCTCCAGCGGTCGCCGCCGAAATCGAGCCGGCGGCGGACGAAGTCCCAGACCCAGCAGACGCTCCCGTCGGGCTTCAGCGCGTGGATCCGCGAGCCGAGCGTGGCGAAATAGACACGGTCCTCGCCGACCACGGGAGTGCTGAAGATCGGATCGCCACACTTGATTTCTTTGACGACGGCTCCGCTGGCGGCGTCCAGCACGTAGTATGACCCGGCCATGGTACCGAAGTGCAGGTAACCTCCCGCGATGGCGGGCGAGGAGACGTTGTTGCAGTTGGCTTTGCCGCCGGCGGTGGCATACTCCCAGATCACCTTCAGCGTGGCGGCGTCCAGACACCAGGCCACTCCGGCACCGTCCACCACGTAGACCCGCCCCTCGGCCACCACGGGGGCCGTCAAGACGGCGTCCGTCAAGGGCGCCGCGGCAACCAGTCCCAGCGGCGCAGCCAGGCTTCGTTCAGGCACGTTGCCCGAGTGCCGGCAATCGTACTTCAACTGAATCCAATTCTCCCCGGCATCCGCTGCGCTGGTCCCCGGTAGAAGAAGAGCCACGCACAGGCCGATCCACAATTTTCCGGTTTCTGTCATCTGTCTTCCCCCGGACCCTGAAATATGCGTGCACGTTCACCCGCCGCCGGAACGGCAGCGGCATCGATGATAGTAAAGGACTTTGTTTGAGTTGGCAATCAGTGGGCAGGGGTGGAAACGACGGTGGCACCGCGATCCCACCCGTCCGAGCGGGGCGGGGGCGAGTGCGGGATGCGGAGTTGCTCTTGGAGGGGCCCCGGTTGCCGCCTCTTGACCGGCGCTGGTGCCAGAGGTCATAATCCACACCGTGTTTCCCCCGATCCGTGATCCTTGCGGAGCGATTCGGCCGCCGCGGCGTGGAGGATCACCCTGCCAACAAGGAGCCCGTGCAGCAAGCCTGCCGCACCGTGGTCGAGCCGGCTCAGCGTTACGAGCGGCGGGAGCCCCGCCAGGTCGGGTTCGACAGCGCCCCGAAAAAGGTGATCCGGGTTTTGAAGGACAGGGACACCGTGGAGCGGGCCAAGCGGTACATGCAAGGAAGGCCGAGCGGTAGATGCAGGAAAGGCAGCCCGGGTTGTTGCAGGATCGCAAGAATCCGCAAACAATGTTCGGAGCCGACTGCCCAGACCTATCACCCAGGAGAAATGCCCGAGATCTGTTCCACGTAGATTGCCTTATCCACTGAGACTCATAGGAGGTCTACCCATGACAAGACGCAAGCAGGAAATCAGCCGCCGGCAACTCTTAAAGGGTTCGGTGGCGGCGGCGGCCGCGGTGACCATCGTGCCGCGGCACGTATTGGGCGGATCGAGCGATCCCCCTCCCAGCGAAACCCTCGGCGGCGCCCTGATCGGCTGCGGCGGCCAGGGCGGCGGCACCTTCGGAGGCCTCGGCCCCGGAGTCCGCAGATTGGCAATGTGCGACGTGAGATACAACGATCGGGCCGACAACAAGAAGACCTTCACCGACTACCGCCGCGTGCTGGAACGCAAGGACATCGACGTGGTGGCCATCGCGACCCATCCCGGCTGGCACGCCCTGATCTCGATCGCCGCCATGGAGGCCGGCAAGGACGTGTTGTGCGAAAAACCCATGACGCGGTTCATCGCCGAGGGCCGCGCGGTGGCCGAGGCCGAAAAGCGCTACCACCGCATCTACCAGATCGGCACCTACGGCCGCTTCGGCGCCAACCAGAGAATTCGCAAGATCTTCGAGAGCGGCCTGCTCAAGCAGTGCGACACCGTATACATCCAGCGAGGTGGTGTGAAAGTCCGCGAGTGGAGCGGCAAAGTCCAGTACGACGTGGAGCCTATCCCGGCTTGGCTCGACTGGAACTTCTACTGCGGCGCGGCGCCGCTGCGGCCGTACCAACGCCACCGCTTCGGCGGAACACACCGCGGCTATTGGGATTACGAGGGCGGCGGGCTGTCCGACATGTCCCACCACCACCTGGACGGCCCCTGTTACCAGTACGGGCGCGACCTGACAGCTCCCGTCGAAGTTACGCCGTATGCTCCCCCCGCCCATCCCGAAGCCTGTGGTATGTGGGGCTGGTGCGAGCTGAAGTACGCCGACGGCTTCACCCTGGTCCTCGACAGCGGCGAGTGGGGCGAACCGTACGATCGCCTGAAACCGAACCATACCGGCGAGGCCGAGATCCGGCAGATGTTGAGCGAAGAGGATCAGAAGAAACTCGACCAGATGCCCGATCCCAAACCGCTCGTCCGCTTCCCGGAGGCCGTCCGCACCCGTAAACAGGCCGGCGGTCACGCGGAAGCATCCTATCGGGTGTCCATGGTCTACCATCTGGCAAACGTCGCCTTCCGCACCGGGCGCAAGCTCCAGTTCGACCCCCTCAAGGAAGAGATCGTGGGCGACGACGAGGCCAACCGCCTGGTCAACCAACCGATGCGGGCACCGTGGCGTCTGTAATCCCAACCAAGTAAGCAAGAGGAGCATATACGATGGCAGTATCAGAAAGACTCAAGGCCTTGGTCGACCAGATGCCCGATCCGGACGGCCGAGGGATGTTCACCCAGAACATCGACAAAGAGAAGATCGAGGAGGCCGTCGCCGAAATCTGCAAGGGCGGCCGCGAAAACGTCCTGGGGCTAATCGAAATGCTCGGCCAGCCCGGCAGTGACGAAAACGTCAAACCGCATTACGCCCTGCACTGCGCGGGGAACCACACGCTGGTGACCAAGGACGAGAAGGCCCGCCGCCAGTTCTCCGAGACCCTGGCCGCCGCGTTGCGATCCGAAGGCTCGGGTGCGGATCTCTCGGACTACAACAAGGCGTTCCTGTGCCAGGAGCTGCAATGGGCCGGCCGCAAGGAGGCCGTCGCCGCGCTGGGAGGGCTGCTGCTCAACGAGGCGCTGGTCGAGCCGGCCGCGATGGCCCTGGCGGCCATCCGCGACGGCGCCGCGGACGAGTTGCTCGGGGCGTTGCCGAAGGCAACGGGCAAGTGCCGGATGAACATCGTCGACGGTCTGGCCGCCCTGGCCGAACCCAAGGCCGCCGGCGCGCTGAAGCAGGCACTAAAGGACGACGACCGCGAGGTGCGGCTGGCCGCCGGCGACGGCCTGGCCAAGCTCGGCGACGCCAGTGCCGTGGACCTCCTGATCAAAGCGGCCGACGTAAAGCCCGGCTGGGAACGTATCCAGGCCACCAAGCACTGCCTCGTGCTGGCCGAGAAGCTCCTGGCGGCGGGCAACAAGTCGGCGGCCGCAAAGATCTACACGCACCTGCGCAGCACGCGAACCGATCCGACCGAACGCTACGTCCGCGAGTCGGCAGAAAAGGCCCTGGCCGACGCAACCTGAATGCAGTTGCACGATTCCGGAAGGGGACCGTTTAGCCGCCGCCGCCACGCGGCGGCCGGTCCCCGGTGTGGTTGTCTACGGCAGGGAACTCCTGCCGCGATGCGTAGGTTATCCCTAAGGTTGCAAAGAACCACGCCGAAGGCGTTCAACAACGTAGCCCAGGGTCGCGCAGCGCACCCTGGGATGAGAGGCGATCAAACGTCCCGAAA
>CAZUAM010000320.1:0-8341 GCA_964618095.1 uncultured Planctomycetaceae bacterium
GCCGGAGCGGCAGGGCTCGCCGCGGAGTGTCTCCAGATCGCCCAACAAGTCCCGCTGCTGGCGGAGCAGTCGATCGGCCTCGTCGTGTTCGCGTCCGAGGCGCGTCTGCTCGGCCTGGTTGAGCCGGTGGTTCTCGCGGAGCAGATGATGGCGCTG
Organism: uncultured Planctomycetaceae bacterium; assembly: GCA_964618095.1. Taxonomy (GTDB): domain Bacteria; phylum Planctomycetota; class Planctomycetia; order Pirellulales; family Thermoguttaceae; genus CAZUAM01. The sequence goes on from CAZUAM010000320.1 coordinate 157, forward strand.
GATGGCCCGGGCGACGACCCAGATGAGGTTTCGGGTGGTGGCGGTGTGGACACAGAGGTAGCCGTCGGCCCCGACTTCGTAGCACAGCGCGGCCATCTCCTGCTCGCTTTGGGAGCCGAGGACGACGATCGGATCGTCGGCCCCGCCGGCCCGATATCCCTCGATCAGTTCCAGCGCGTCGAGCTCGCCGGGGTCGTGGCTGACCAGCACGGCGTCGAAGGCCTCGTCGCGGAGCCGAGCCAGCCCGGCCGCCGTTCCCACCGCCTCTTCCAGGAGGACCTGCGAGGCGCTGTCGGCCGCAAGGGCCTCGGCCAGCCAGCCGCCGGTCCGCCCACGCGTGGTGATATACAGTGCCCTCATCCTGGGGGGCAGCCACCCAGAAGAGGCCGAGAGCGGTTCGGTCCTGGGCGTCCTGCCCTGGGACCTGTCTTTGAGCGTCGCACCCATCGGATGATCCTGCTGGGGGCATGGCGAGCAGCGGGCCGGCGAGGCGGTACTCTAGCGAAGGACGGTCGCGGGGTCAATGTCGCGTGCCCACTGCCATGGCATCGGGGGGCGAAAACTGGCACAATGCCGTTTCTGTGACGACCACGAGAACGAGGCGATCGGAGCATGAAACTGGCCTACCTGGACTGTGCCAGCGGGATCAGCGGCGACATGATGCTCGGGGCGTTGGTCGACGCCGGGGTGGACCTGGCCCGGCTCCGAACGGCGGTCGAGTCGCTGGGCCTGCCGGGCTGCCGGCTCAGGGCACGGGAAGTCAAGAGGCAGGGGTTTCGGGCGACGCAGGTTACGGTGGAGTACGAGCCGGAGTCGGCCCATCGGCACCTCCGCCACATCCTGGAGATGATCGACCGGGGCCGGCTCTCGCCGCCGCAAAAGGAGACGGCCCGGCGGATCTTCACCCGGCTGGCCGAGGCCGAGGCCAAGGTCCACGGCACCAGCCTCGAAAAGGTCCACTTCCACGAGGTGGGGGCGGCCGATTCGATCGCCGACGTGGTGGGCACGGCGGTCGGCTGGGATCTGCTGGGGGTGGATCGCATTGTGGCCTCGCGAGTAGCGGTGGGCAGCGGCAAGATCCGGATCGCCCACGGCGAGTGCAGCGTCCCGGCCCCGGCCACGGCCGAGCTGCTCCGCGGGATCCCCCTGGCCGCATCCTCGGTGGAGTTCGAGTTGACTACCCCCACCGGGGCCGCCATCCTGGCCACGCTGGTCGAGAGCTTCGGCCCGCTGCCGGCGATCACGATCGAGAGGATCGGCTGCGGTTCCGGCGAGCGGGATCTCGGGCAGCAGCCCAACGTCCTGCGGCTGCTGGTGGGTGAAGCGGCCGACGAAATGATCGACGACGGCGGGGGCGAGCAGGTTTGCGTGCTGGAGACCAACCTGGACGACATCAGCGGAGAGATGATCGGCTATTGCACCACCCGGCTTTGGGAGGCCGGCGCGTTGGACGTCTACACCACGGCCATCCAGATGAAGAAGAACCGTCCCGGCGTGAAGCTCTCGGTCCTCTGCCGCTCAGCCGACGTGGAACCGATCGAGTCGATCCTGTTTACGGAGACTACCACCCTGGGCGTCCGCCGCTGGACGGTCGGCCGCCACGTGCTCTCGCGTCAGCCGCACTGCGTCGAAACGCCTTGGGGTCCGGTGGAAGGCAAGGTGGGCTGGCTTGCCGGCGAGTTGCCCCGTTTTGCCCCCGAGTTCGAGTCCTGCCGCCGGATCGCCGCGGCGCACGACGTGCCGCTGCGGGCCGTGTACGAGGCGGCCCAGAAGGCGTTTCGCGCAGAGGAAGTGGACAGGGAGCGGTAGGCAGTAGGCAGTGGGCAGGGCGGTGAGGTAGGGGGTGGCAATTCATTGCCACCCAGGTCGCGAACGTCAAAAAGTGGGCAGTGGCCAGTAGGCAGTGGGCAGATGACAACATGCATGGCGGACCAGTGCTGACCCCTGAACCCCGAACGCTCATATGCATCTCTTGGCTCAATCCGGCGTGGTGACGGCCCTGGTGCTGGTGGCCCTGGCGTTGGTGATCGCCTGGCTGCTGCTGAGGGTGCACCGCCATCTTGCGCGCCAGAAGCGCAACGACTCGCCGCTGGTGCGGGTCACGCGGCCGAAGCAGGCCGAGCCTGGGCACCATCTCGACGCGCCGGCGGAGGTGCTCCGTTGGGAGGTCCAGATGCACGAGACGGCCCGGGAGCTGTCGGCCCAATTGGACAGCAAGATGGGCGCGTTGCAGGCCATGATTGCGGAGGCGGACCGGGCGGCGTCCCGGCTGGAGGCGGCCGGGGCAGAATCGCCCGACGCGCTGCGGCAGCCGGTCCCGCCCGATTCCCAGCCGACCACCCAGGCCGAGGCCCTGCGACCTTCCGGCCCGCCGGATCAGGCCCCAGGCGAAGCCGACCAGGCGTCGCCGCGGTGCTCGATCGGGCGTCGCCAGGAGGAGATCTATACCCTGTGCGACTACGGGCTGGACGCGGCCGAGATCGCCCGACGCGTCGGCAGCCCGGTGGGCGAGGTGGAACTGATCCTGGGGCTGCGGGAGAAAGATTGAACCTGCCGGTGGGCTTCAGCTTTGCAGGGAGGTTGGGGCGTCGTAGAATAGAGGTACTCTGGGGGCGAGGTGCCCGGGCGGCCTCCTGCGGCCGGCACCAGCGGCGTTTGGATGCTCCGGTTGGGAGCGTCGTTCGAGGAGAAGATGATGTGCTCGATCGCCTGGGTGATGATGGCTGTTTTGCCCGTGCTGGCGTCCGAGATCAAGAGTGATGAGGTCGTGGTCTTTTATCCTACCTACGCCCATCTGGATGAGGAGGGCAAGACGTGGACGATTCTCGTCCACGGGGTGATTTATGAGCCTGAGGAGGACTCCGTCACACGTGCCCTGGCGGTGGCTGCGCTTCGTCGCAGAGTCGGCGTCGGGCGCGGCACGCGTGAGGCGGCCATCTTCGATCGGCGGGTGCGGCTGTTCCTGGTCGACCATGAGCGGGGAAAGGACATCTCGATCTGTCTCGGTTCCCGGGCTTGCAGCGTGGGGAGATCGCGACCCAACGGCCACTTCTCGGCGAGACTGCGCCTTGGCGCCGCCGACGTGGACCGCCTGCTCGGCAGCCGGCAGGCTCAAGGGAGCTGGATCTCGTTCCAGGCCGTCACCCGCAGGGGCGACAACCGGCGCTTCGTCGGCCGGGTCCAGTTGATTGGCGGCTTGGGCCTGTCGGTGATCTCCGATATCGACGATACGATCAAGCATACTCAGGTCGGCGATCGGCGGGCGATGTTGTGGAACACCTTGCTGCGCGATTTCAGGCCGGTGGCCGGCATGGCGGAGCTCTATCGGCGCTGGGCGGAGCAGGGAGTCGTGTTCCACTACGTTTCCGGCAGTCCCTGGCAGCTTTACCGGCCGCTTTGCGACTTTTTCCGCAGCCAAGGTTTTCCGGCGGGCTCGTTCCACCTGAAGCATTTTCGGCTGACGGATGCCACGGCCTTCAATCTGCTCCGGTCGCAAGAGAAGACCAAGCTTGGGGCGATCGAGCCGATCCTGGCCGCGTTCCCCCATCGGCGTTTTGTTTTGGTGGGCGACTCGGGAGAGCAGGACCCCGAGATCTACGGCAGGATCGCCCGCAGGCACGGCGAACGGATCGCGGCGATCCTGATCCGCAACGTGACCGGGGAAGCCGCCGATGGCGAACGATTTCGCCGCGCGTTTGAGGGCCTCGAGCGGGAGCGGTGGGAGCTTTTTCGCCGGCCGGAACAGCTCGAAGGTCTGCTGGGAAAGTTGAACCAGTCGCAGGAGACGGCCAGATAATCAGGACCGCGTTACACGAGCAAGTCTGATGAGACGACTGCGAACCATGGCCACGGTTGCCGTGCTCGTTGTTTCTTTGCCGGTTGTGGCCGGCTCCCGGGAAACGCGCGGCCAAGAGGCGGTTTCCGGGCGTTCGGCCGAATCGATTCGGGGCTGGATCCGGGAGCTGGACAGCGACCGGTTTGCCGTCCGTGAAGCGGCTACCCGGAGCCTGATCCGCGCCGGCGGCGAGGCGATTGGGCCGGTGACCGAGGCGGGCAACGGCGGAAGCCTGGAAGTCAGTTGCCGCGCGTTTCACATCCTGATGAAACTCACTGAGGCCGGCGACCGGCAGACCGAAGAAGCCGCCCTGGCGGCCTTGGAGCAATTTGCCGCCTCGCCGCATCATCCGGCCGGGCGGCGCGCCGCCTCGGTAGTAAAGTTTTACAAGATGGCCAGGCAACAACGGGCCCTGGCCAAGATTCGCAGCCTGGGCGCCTCGGTCCTGACACAACCGGACGGCCTGACGCTGCTTCAGGTCGGCAACGGCTGGAAGGGTGACGAGGCCGGCCTGGCACGCCTGAAAAAACTCCACAAATTCCAGTCCCTCTCGCTGGAAGATTCGTCGCTGGGTGACACCGCCCTGGTGCATCTGAAAGGTCTAACCGACCTGAAGCGGCTTTACCTCGGCGACAGCAAGGTCAAGGGTCCCGGGCTGGAGCACTTGAAAGACCTGCCGAACCTCACCTATCTGTCCCTGCTAAACCTGAAACTCGACGCGCCGGCGCTGAAGCAGGTGGGCGAACTGACCCAACTGGAGTATCTGGGCCTGGACGGTACCTCGGTAACCGACGCCGACTTGGCGCAGTTGAAGAAGCTCACCAAACTGAAAAGGCTGTGGCTGGATCGGACCAACGTCACCGACGCGGGCCTGGTACACCTGAAAGACCTCAAGAGCCTGGACCGCCTGGATCTGGTCGAAACGCGCATAACCGGCAGCGGCCTGGTGCACTTGAAGGACCTCGACAGTCTCACGTTTCTGTCCCTAAAGGGAGTCAAGTTCAGCGATGCGGGATCGGAGGGCCTGGCACACCTGAGGCGACTGGAGAATCTGCGCCTGGACGACGCGTCGATCACCGACGAACAATTGGCCCACGTTGCCAATCTATCGAATCTCAAGGCCCTCTGGCTGACGAAGACTCCGGTGAGCGACGCGGGTCTGCCGCATATCTGGAAGCTCACGAACCTCGAGAAACTGTATCTTCAGCAGACCAAGGTTACCAGCGCGGGCGTGGCCGAACTGAAAAAGGCGCTGCCCGGCTGCCGCGTGTATCGATGATCGGGCCTGGCGGTCTGTAGACCTGCTGAGGACCCGCCCAAGAGGGACTCTGCATCCTGCTGTTGGCCGATTGCCCGGCGAAATCTGGGGATGATGCCCCTCATTCGGCGGGCTGGGCCTTCTCGGAAATCCGCTGTTCAAGAGGCCCGGGAACCGGTATCTTTAATAGTGGGGTGTGTGCGTCGCGAAGAACGTCTCACACCGCAGCCCGCGTCAGGAAACAGAGAAGCTCCCTCAGACCCGAATCCGAGGTCCCGCCCATGTTTTTCCGTGCTGCGCTTGCCGCGTCGGCCGTCCTGGGCCTGGCGGTTTCGACCCACGGACGAGGAGTCAATCCCCGGGCGGGCGGAATGCCCGCTGTGATCCAGTTGATGCCGATCCAGTTGGAGGGCACGGTTGCCGGTGTGAGGCCGGGGATGATCGGGGTGACCACGGCGGCGGGCGAGACCTGGGCCCTGAAAATGCCTCCCAAGGCGGAGGTCAGGGTCACCGGCACGGCCGAGCTTAGCGTGCTGCGTCCCGGGATGTACGTCCGCTTCCTGGCCGCGGTCGACAAGCGGCGGAGCCTGGTGCAAGGAAAAGTGGAGAAGCTGACCGTCTTCTCGCCCTCCCAGGAACTGGGGAGGATGCCGGGCGTGTTCTATGCCGGCCAGGAGGGAGCCGAGGCCGCCATGCAGCCAGGCCCCGGCGGGCCGCCAAATCTGCCCCAGGGTCGCAACCCCGGCGTGCGGCCAAATCCGCCCAAAGGTCGGGATGCCCGTGTGCCGCCCAAGGCCGCCCCGGCGGGCCGGGACGCGGCTGCCCGAGGCAAGACCGCCGCCAACGTCGAGGACTTCGACGTCCGCGCGCGGATCACGCGCGTCAAAGGTCGCTGGTTGACGGTCTACGCCCGCAATACGTTCTTCAAACCCACTCTGAGGATTGAGCTTGCCGACAAGCCCGTGGTCAACCTCGACGTGAATACCTATACGCTGGCCAAGTCGGGCGACAAGATCTCGGCCCGCGGCATTCAAATCGCTCCAAAGGTAATGCAAGCCATGCAGGTGGCGATTCAACTGGCCGAACCGCTGGGCAAGTCGGGCAAGACGGCCGGCCGCACAATCGGCAAGCGTCCTCCCCGAGGGCAGCGAAAAGGAAGCGACGCCCGGCAGCCGTTTGAAGTCGCAGAAGAGCTCGAGAAAGACAAGCCGGACCAAGCCAAGGAGACTCCACCGCAAGAAAAGCCGGAGAAGCCCTTGCCGCAAGACAAGCGGAGCAAGCAGATCGTGGAGTTTCTCCAGGCCAAACCCGAAGAGATTAAGGGGAAGCCCGGAGTGACGCTCAACCTCACCGAGGGTGGTCCGATTAAGTTCGCCCCCTGCAAGCAACTTCCGGGGAAGGAGGTCCTGGGGCGTTTCGGCCTGCCCGATCAAGTCCAGCCGATCAAAGGCTCGCTCCCCCTAGGTAAGGACGGCAAGCAGGTGGAGATTCAGTGGCAGCTTTGGATCTACGGGCGGGTGATGTTCTTTGTGGACGAGGCCGGCACGACGCGATACTTCGCGGTCAGGGTCGACAAGAAGCCCCAGCCGAAGCCCCAACCGAAGCCCCAGCCGAAGCCCCAGCCGAAGCCGAAGCCGCAACCGAAGCCGCAGCAACAACAAGGACAGTGAGAAGGGGCGGCGCCGTTTGCACTAAGGCGGCGTAAAGAAACGACTTCCGGTTTTCGCAACATCCGGCTATTGACACTCAGGAAAGTAATGTCGACCTGGTTCCCAAGCTCCAGCTTGGGAACCGCCCCTGCCCGGCCACGTCCCGCCGTCAGTTGGTTCCCAAGCTGGAGCTTGGGAACCAGGGAACGTCCACGAGATTGGTTTTCTGAGGACCAATGAACAAGGCAGAGGAAGTTACTCTCGGACAATTAGTAAGGATGCCCTCGCCGCGGCGTTACCCCTGCAACGACAGGAAATCCATCCGCAACTCCGACCACGAGCTCCCCGCCATGTTGCCGCGTGCCCTGTTAGCCGCGTGTGTTGCCACCGGCCTTCTGTTTCCGGCTTACGGCCAACTTATCCGTCCCGGCAGAGACATGCGTGCCGGCAAGGGCGTGAAGCCGAAGTTGGAACCGTTTGCGGCCGAGGGCAGGATCCGGGCAGTGATCCCGGGCAGAATGAAGATGCCGGGCAGAATACAGATATTGACCGATTCCACTCAGAACTGGCTGGTGCTGGTCGATCCGAAGACGATCGTACGCGTCGTCGGCACCGCCGAGCCGGATTTCCTCAGGGCCGGGATGTTCATTCGATTCACCGCCGAGGTGGACAATCGGGGGATGGCCAAGGAGAAGCTCAAGCAGTTGACGATCTTTACGCCTTCGCAGCAGAATTTCCCGGGCATCTGGCTCGAAGGGCAAGGCCCGGCCGACGACAAACCGGCAGAAGGCGAGCGGCGTTTCGGCACCGGGATCGGCGGCGTCCCGCCGGTGGGACATGCGAACGCCTCACCAAATGGGCGGGCCGCCGGCAAGGCCCCGACTTCCGGCGTCTATTCCATCGCCGGACAGATCACCAGGTCTCGCAAGGACAGGCTCACGGTCAATGCCGGCCGGGCCGCGGTTCGAGTCCAACTGGCCGAGGACCCCAAGATCGACGTGGACTTCGCCGACTACAGCGTGGCCAAGCCGGGCGACAGGATCTCGGTCACCAAGGGCAAGATGTTCGCCGGCAGGATCGGGCTGGCACAGGCGCAGGAACTGACCATCAAGCTCTCCAAGCCGCTCAGCTTGGCCAAGAACAAGCCCGTCCGGCCAAAGCCGCCCCCCAAGAAACGTCCACGCCGCCAACCGCAAAAGGTAGATCCCCAGAAAGAGCCGCTCGGGGAACAGAAGTAGGGGATCCAGGATCCGGCCCCGTCAGCGGGCAACACGCCGGTGAGGATCCTACAGTCAATCGGCGACGCGCAGACCGTGACGACCAAGCACCGCAGGATGTTGCGCGAGGCCGCCTCAGTCCAAGGGCGGACAAGCCGCCCATGGCACCCACTAAACCGAAGTTCCACTTGTCTCTTGTTCGCAAGTTGTTTGCACGCCGCGACTT
>CAZUAM010000321.1:0-8340 GCA_964618095.1 uncultured Planctomycetaceae bacterium
CGGATGGAGCCGTCGCACAGGGCCGCGTTGACTCCGCCGGGATGATTGCTGCGGGCCGCATGGTGATGGCTGGCGGGAATATCCGTGTAGATCACGCCGCCGCCGGTCGTGATGCAGATGGTGCCGCCTTTGGTGGTTGGGTTGGGGCAGCGGCGGCCCACCTCGTCGGGGACCGGCGAGTTGGGCGTGACCCAGGCATCGAACGACTGGCCGCCGGTCGAAAGACAGGTTTCGCCCAGCGGACCTTCCCAGCCCTCGCCCTTGGGCGTGAGCGTCTCGGAGAGCAACAGCGTGCTGGACGTGCCGTCCTTGATATCCCTCAGACTTTTCGTCTTACGGAAGGTAAACGGTGCACCGCCGAAGCGAACGCCGCTGTGGTCCTTCTGGGCGTAGCCCGTGTTGCCCCAGTTGACCACGTAATTGGCGCGCACCCGGCACCACAAGGAGCTCCACCACTCGTTTTCCACCAGCCCGTCGCTGGGACAGCCGTACAGGGGGACCTTCTTGCGGCGGACTGCCTCGTTGGCCACGTTACTTACGCTGACGTTGAAGTCGATCGTGTCGAACCACGCCCCTTGCTCGATTTGCCCGCCGAGCTGGAAGCTCCAGGTGAAATCGTCGAACCAGCGCCCGGGATCGAACGGCGTGCGCTTGGCGTCCACGTCGCCGGGCCCTTGCAGCGCCCCGTAGGGAAGGGTCTCGCGCGAGTCGTGATACATGTGCATCGCCAGGGCAATCTGCTTCAGGTTGTTCTGGCAGCGGAGAAACCGCGCCTGCTCTCGGGCCGCCTGCACCGCCGGCAGAAGCAGCGCTATGAGGATGCCGATGATGGCGATCACCACCAGCAGCTCGATCAACGTAAATGCGTTTGCCTTGCGCAAGCTCATCTGGCAGTCCCCCGTTGCGATGGTCCGACGCCCCGTGCAATCCTTGCCGAGGGCGGCTCAGTTGGAGGTCAGCGGAAAATCCTGCTGCGAGTTATCCCCCGTCACCTGGATCGAAATGCCCTGCGCATATTTTGGAGGAATGATGCTTAGCACTTCGGGCACCGGCTCGCTGGAGCCGGGAATCATCCGGCCGGTCTCTTTGGTGGCGATGATCTGCACCCGTACCTTGCCCAACGGGACGGTCCGGGCGTCGTACTGCCCGTCCGCGATCTGGGCCGAAGCGGGTGTTGCCTGCCCCGACTCTTCCGGTAGGAAGTTGATCGTACCCTCGACGATCGGCTTACCGTCCAGCGTCACCCTGCCTTTCAGGTGTGCCGTGTTTTCGCTCGACTCCTCCCCGCAGCCGGCCAGGCCCAACAGCACCAGCCCGGCGGCGGCGGCAATGCCCGCCGGAAAACTCCCCCGCGGTCGCCATGGCCTGGCTGTCATGTCAACAGTCCGCGAAGTCGCCCAGATCGCTCAAACGCCACAAGCCTGATTGTAACCGTGAAAGGAACGTTGTCAACGGCTCTCCCAGGCCGGTATTACGTCTTCCGGGTAAGCCTGGAGGACAGCGGCCTTGCAGGCCTGCGTTGCGGCCGCCCGTTGCCTCTCCGCGCGTGCTTGCCCCTCTTATGGAAGGCATTTATATTTGCCCACGCTGAATGCCAAACTGTCTTTGGTGGGTCAACCACCAAGTGGGGATGCAGTGCGACGTGCCCGATGGGCCTGCCAGGGCCGTGGAGGCGCAAAAAGGGGGGGGCGGAGAGATGAAGCAGCATGCAATTAGTCCATGCCCAGAAGCAGGAGAAACTCACCCGCCGGCCCCAGGACGTGCTCCGCGAGATGCACCATGAATGAAGCGCAAACCACGGCCCAAAGGCGCTCGGCACTGATCGAGCGACTATTCCCGGGCGGCGTTCCCAAGCTGTGGTGTCCGCTGTTGACGCACTACCAGGCCGACGGGTCGCCGGACCGCAACCGGATCGCGGCACACCTGCGAAGCATCGCACCGTACACGAAAGGGCTGCTGGTGCCCGGCTCGACGGGCGACGGATGGGAGATGGACGACCAGGAGCAGCGCCGTCTGCTCAAGCTGGTGCTGGAGCTGAGCAGGCCACTGAATCTGCGGGTGCTGATCGGCGCCCTGCGGACCGACGCCGAGCAGGAGCGCCGGGTGATCGTCGACGCGCTCGGCCGGCTCAGACGACGGACCAGGCTGGAGGACGATTGCGGGGCCATGGCCGCCGCGGGCGTCTGCGGCTTTACAGTCTGTCCGCCCACCGGCCGGGATCTGCCGCAGGAGGAGATCCGCGACCGCCTGGCCGCGATCCTCGAGCTGGGCGTGCCCACGGCACTCTACCAGTTGCCGCAGGTCACCCTCAACGAAATGGCCCCCGAGACCGTGGCGGAGTTGGCCGGGCGGTATGCCAATTTCTATCTTCTCAAAGACAGCAGCGGCCAGGACCGCGTGGCCACCTCGGGGCTCGACTTCGGTTGCCTTCACCTCGTCCGCGGCGCCGAGGGGGACTACCTCCGCTGGCTGAAGGCCACCGGCGGACCCTGCGACGGCTTCCTGCTGAGCACGGCCAACTGCTTCGCCGGCCAACTGCATCGGATGATCGAGCGGCTCGAACAGGGTCGGGTGGACGAGGCCCGGGCCCGGATCGCTCCGGTCGAGAGGGTCGTTGCCCGGGTGTTCGACCTGGTCGCCGCCCTGCCCGATGGCAACGCCTTCGCCAATGCCAACAAGGCCATCGACCATTTCCTCGCCCACGGCCCCGAAGCCTCGCGGCTCCCGCCCCCGCGTCTGCACGCCGGCAGCAGGTTGCCGCCACGGCTTATCGAAGCGACCGGTCAGGTGTTGACGGATTGTGGGCTGATGCCCAGCCGGGGATATCTCCACGATTGACGGCAGCCGACGGGCCTGGTCTTTCGGCCCGGAACCCCCCCGAGAGTGGCTTATCATCCATCTAACTGCCACAGATGGCCGGCTGCGTCGTTTGACACCCCCCCGCTGTGGCCTAGAGTTGCGTAGAAGCTGCGCCGTGGGTTTCGTTTCGTCAACACCGGTTGAACGAAGCCCACTGTCCCACACGGGTAGCGCGATGCAAGACCGAGCCGACCACGATCGAGTCGAGCAGTTCAAGGTCCTGTTGGTCGAGGATAGTGCGGCCGACGCGGAGATGGTGCGGCACGCGCTGAGCGAAACCCGTGGCGCCATGACAGTCCGGCGGGGGCTGTTCACCATGAGCCGCGCCGATTGCCTGGAACCGGCGCTGCGGCTGCTCGGCGGAGAGGACTTCGGCGTGGTGCTGCTGGACCTGGGGCTGCCGGATTGCGACGGTCTGGAGACGCTGGCCCGGGTCCGTGCCGCCGCCCCGGACGTTCCGGTCGTGGTGCTTGCCGGGTTGGACGATGACGGGCAGGCGCTCGGGGCGATTCAACGGGGTGCCCAGGATTACCTGGCCAAGGACCACCTCGACGGACACCTGCTTCGCCGTACGCTGCGTCACGCCATCGAGCGGAAACGCGCGGAGGTCCAACTGCTTGAGCACTCCCGCCAAATCGAAACCGCGCATGCGCGGATCGAACGCCAGGCCGCCCAGTTGAAGACCAGGGCCGAACAGCTCGATCGGATCAACCGCGAGCTGGACGACTTCACCTACATCGCCTCGCACGATCTGAAGGAGCCGCTGCGGGGAATCCGGGCCTACTGCGAAATCCTCCTGGAGGACTACCACCAGAAGCTCGACGCCGCCGGGCAGCGCCGCCTGGCCACGCTGGTCGATCTCTGCGACCGGCTGGAGACCTTGATCGGCGACCTGCTGACCTACTGCCGGGTTGGAGGTACGCGACCGGCCGACACGGGGATCGATCTGGGTGCAGTCGTCAGTGAGGTGCTCGATACGCTTCGTCCGGCCGTCGACCGGCGGGGTGCCTCGGTGCGCGTGGTGGGCCGGCTGCCGAAGGTCACCGGCGACGCCACCTTGATCGGCATGGCGCTAACGAACCTGATCTCCAACGGACTGAAGTTCAACGACCGGGCCAAACCGCTCTTGGAGATCGGCTCTCTGCCGACCGAACCCCCCACGCTCTACGTGCGGGACGACGGCATCGGAATCGAGCCGCGGCACCACGAGGCGATCTTCACCATCTTCCGCCGGCTGCACGGCAGAAAGCGATACGAGGGGACCGGGGCGGGCCTAACCATCGTGCGGAAGATCGTCCAGTCGCACGGCGGCCGAATCTGGCTGGAGTCGCAGCCCGGCGCGGGCAGCACCTTCTTCTTCACCCTGGCCCCGCGCGAGGGCAAACCAGCCGGCAAACCGCCCACCAAACCCCCGCACTGGGGCGAGCATTCCTTGGGTAAGAAACGAGGGCGGGTGTCCTTTTCGGCCTGATGCTCTTTAGGCCCCGACCTCGACCGGACGGATCCGAGTTCGGGTCTCCCTCCGCGATGGACAATAGCCGGGGGACAACGTCCCCCGGAAACGCCAGCGCGGAGGACCTCCACAAGTTGAGATTGTAGGATCCCACCTCGACAGGCATAATGCAAGCCATCGTACGGCGGTGTTGACTGTTGCCGTCGCGATCATCATTCTCCCCAAGGATATCCGTCCGAGATGGAAGCAACCCAGACAGACAAGATCGCCGTTCTGGCCCGGGGATTGGGAACGCGGATGCGGCGCCCGGACCAGTCCACCTCGCTGGATGATCGGCAGGAGGCGGCTGCCCAGACCGGGGTCAAGGCCCTGATGCCGATCGACCGGCCGTTTCTCGACTACGTGCTCTCGGCCGCTGCCCGTGCCGGTTATCGCCGGGTGTGCCTGGTGGTCGGACCGCAGCACGACGAGCTGCGGGATTACTACGGCCGGCAGTTGCGGCCGCAGCGGATCACCGTTGAGTTTGCCGTCCAAGAGGAGCCCAAGGGGACCGCCGACGCCGTGCTGGCGGCCGAGTCGTTCGCCGGCGGTGATCCGTTTGCGGTGATCAATTCCGATAATTACTATCCAGTCGAGGCCTTGCGGGCACTCCGCGAGCAGCCCGGCAGCGCCGTGGCGCTGTTCGACGAGGAGAGCATGTTGGCCGGCAGCAACGTCCCCCAGGAGCGGCTCAACCAGTTCGCGGTCGGCCAGGCCGATGGGCAGGGCTTTCTGGAGCGAATTCTGGAGAAGCCCGACCAGCAGACCTTGCACCGGCTGCCGAGGCCGCTGTGGCTGAGCATGAACTGTTGGCAGTTTCGGCCGGTGATCTTCGAGGCCTGCCGGGCGATCGGGCCCTCGCCGCGTGGGGAATTCGAGATTCCCGACGCGGTGCGGCACGCCATGGACGTGCTGGGCGAACGTTTTCGGGTGGTGGAGGTCCGCGCGGCGGTGCTGGATCTCTCCAGCCGCCAGGACGTGGCCCCGGTGGCCGCCCGACTGGCGGGCACAGAGGTGAGGCTATGATCAATCGCCCCCACCAAGGCCTGCTGACCGACCGCCGCGAGTTGGCAACCCGCTTGGCTGCAGAGGGCCTTGGCGAGCAAGCGGCGCAGCGGAAGGCGGAACTGTTTGCCAAGGCGGCGAGTAGCCTGTCGAGCCCCGCTGACGAAGACCGTCAGCCCTACGTGGCGGCGTTCTTCGTACCGGGGCGGATCGAGGTGCTGGGAAAGCACACCGACTACGCGGGCGGGCGGAGCATGGTCGCGGCGGCCGAGCGGGGATTCTGCCTGGTCGTTTGGCCGCGCGAGGACGAGCAGATCACGGTTACCGACGCGGCAAGCGGCGAATCGGTGGCCTTCAGGATGGATCCTGATCTGGTGCCGCGAAGCGGACACTGGTCGAACTACCCGATGACGGTCGCCCGCCGGATCGCCGGAAACTTCCCCCGAGCAAGGCGTGGGGGCGACATCGCTTTTGCGAGTGATTTGCCGCCGGCCGCTGGAATGAGCAGCTCCAGCGCGATGATCGTGGCTGTCTTCGACGCCTTGGTCCATGCGAACGCGGCGGATGTACTGCTGGCGCGTCCCGATCATCCGGAACTGTTCAAGAACCTGCTGACGCTGGCCGGCTACCTGGCATGCATCGAGAACGGCCAGAGCTTTGGCTCGCTAAAGGGTGACCGCGGTGTGGGCACCTTCGGCGGCAGCGAGGATCACACGGCGATTCTCCGTGCAAAGCCGAATCACATCAGCCAGTATGCGTACTGCCCGGTGGAGTTCGAGCAGGTGATCCCCGTCCCCAACGGCTACACCTTTGCCGTCGGCGTCAGCGGCGTGGTGGCCGAGAAGACCGGGGCGGCCCTGGAGAAGTACAACCGGGCGTCCCGCCTGGCATCCGCCGTTGCCGAGTTGTGGCGTCGCGCGACGGGCCGGGACGATCCCCACCTGGCGGCTGCGTTGGGCTGCTACCCTTATGCCCCCGAGCAGTTGAAGAAGATCCTCCAGACCGTCCGTCACGAGGAGTTCGAACCCGCCGAGCTATTGGCACGCCTGGAACACTTCATGATCGAAAGCGGCGAGATCATCCCCAAGGCCGGCCGGGCCCTGATCGAAGGGGATCTGCGGCGCTTCGGCCGCCTTGTCGATAGGTCGCAGCAGGCCGCCGAGCGGCTCTTGGGCAACCAGGTCCCCGAGACGGTTTACCTGGCCGCCGCCGCCCGCGAAAATGGAGCCGTAGCAGCATCGGCGTTCGGCGCCGGCTTCGGCGGCAGCGTCTGGGCAATGGCGGAAGCGGCCGCAGCGGATTCGTTTCTGACGGCCTGGGCCGACGCCTACCGGAAGAGGTTTCCGCAGAACGCCGAGTCGTCCACGTTTTTCCTCACTGCGGCCGGACCGGCGGCGTTCCGCGTTTGCTAGCCCGGATCATGGATAATCCTTCGTGATGAGCGAACACACTCAACCAGGCGAACCGATCCGCGACGTCGCTGAGCTGGAACGGCTGCTCAGCGAGCCGACCCAGCGCGTGGTGGAGACGATGCGGCGGCTGGAAGGGGACATCCTGGTCCTGGGCGCCGGCGGAAAGATCGGACCGACGCTCTGCCGCATGGCCCGGCGGGCCAGCGACGCCGCCGGCGCAAAGCGTCGGGTGATCGGGGTGGAAAGAAATACCACGCCGACAATGCAGGCGGAGTTTCACTCCCGCGGCCTGAAACTGATCCGCTGCGACATGCTCGATCGGCGGCAGCTCGACGGCCTGCCGGATGCCCCCAACATAATCTACATGGCGGCGATGAAGTTCGGCAGCACCGGTCAGGAGGCCCTGACCTGGGCCTTGAACGTCTATCTGCCCGGCATGGTCTGCGAGAAGTTCCCCCGCAGCCGGATCGTGGCCTTCTCGACCGGCAACGTCTACGGCATGGCCCCGGTCGGCGGGGGCGGATCGGTCGAGAGCGACCCGCTGCGCCCGGACGGCGACTATGCCACAAGCTGCCTGGGCCGCGAGCGAATGTTTTCTTATTTCAGCGAGTCGCTGGGCATCCCGGTCGCGCTGGTGCGCCTGAACTACGCCAACGAATTGCGCTACGGCGTGCTGGTCGACTTGGCCCGGCAGGTGATGGCCGGCGAGCCGATCGATCTGAGGATGGGCTACTTCAACGCCGTCTGGCAGGGCGACGCCAGCGCGATGACCTTGCGGGCCTTGGAGCACGCGGCCACGCCGCCGCTGGTGGTCAACGTGGCCGGGCCCGATCGGCTCAGCGTCCGCCAGATCGCCGGCGAGTTCGGCCGGCTGTTGGACAGACCGGTCGGCTTCACAGGCGAGGAAGCGGCCGACGCCTTCCTGAGCAATGGGCGGCTGGGCTACGAACTGCTCGGGCATCCTCGCGTCTCGGCGGAGCAGATGGTCCGCTGGATTGCCGACTGGCAGTTGCGCGGCGGCCCCACGCTCGGCAAGCCCACGCATTTTCAGACCCGTGACGGGAAATTCTGAACCAGTTCAATCGAATCAGGGCACGACAATGCAATTCGACCACATCGGCATTATCACGACGGAAAAGAAGGCGGGTGAAATCTTTGTGCCGGCTACCCGCGTGTGGAGGACCGAGGCTGGGGAGCATCCCTTCCGCGTGGAGTGGCTCCGCTTCGAGCCCGACAGCCCGGTCACCGGCCCGGTGCGCAAGATGCCGCACGTAGCGTACAGCATCGACGACATCCGGGCGGCCGCCGAAGGCATGGAGGTGCTCCTGGAGCCGTTCGACGTCGGCCCGCGGATCGTCGGTTTCTATCAGACTCCCGACGGGGCGGTCGTCGAGTTCGTCAAACACAAGGATGCGTAGTGTCCGGGCTTACTCTCGTTCCCACGCTCTGCGTGGGAACGCAGGTATCGGACGCTCCGCGTCCACGAAGCCGCAGTAGCAAGGTGCCGGAAGATCGCGACGCAAGACGTCCAGGAGGGCTCGTTCCCACGCAGAGCGTGGGAACGAGGAAAAG
>CAZUAM010000322.1:0-8303 GCA_964618095.1 uncultured Planctomycetaceae bacterium
CGCTCGATCAACTGGCGGATCGCGCCCACCGCGCCCCAGAACAAACCGGATCGCATGGCCTCGACCGTAGCGGTACCCAAGGCCGGCGGCGGCGTGCCCAGCTCTGAGATCTCGACGAGCGGCAGAAGATCGGTGAACTCGTGCATCGCCCGGGCCGACATGGCGATGCCCGGCAGGATGGCCCCGCCCCGGAACGCACCCTCGGCCGAGACCAGATCGACGGTGATCGCCGTGCCCACGTCGATCACCACGGCCGGCCGGCCGCACAAGCGGAGGTGATTGGCCGCCACGGCGTCCAACAGCCGGTCGACGCCCACCATGTCCGGGCGCTTCAGCTCGACCGCAAGCGGCAGGTCGCCGGCGGACAGCAGCGTGATCGGATCGGCGGGCCGGCGGTCGCGGATCCAGTCGAGCAGCCGTGTGGTGGCCGGCCGGTTCACGCTGGCAATCCACCAGGCGGCGTGTGGTTCGGCAGACTCTTTCAGCCACGGACTGATTCGATTCCACTCGGGCCGCCGACCATCCAAGACCAGGGTCGCCAGGGGGTCCGGGAACTCGTTGCCGATCTGGCGAGAAAACAGCCCGAGCTTGATTCGGGCGTTGCCCACGTCGACGGCCATGACGGGCAGCTTCACCATCGCGGATCATCCTTGTCCAGGGTCTGGGCAATCGCCCCGACCAAGGTATTGAGGCCCTGGCCGGTCACGGCCGAAATCAGCAACACCTCACGGCCCAACTCCTCGGCCAACTCCCGTTGCACGTCCTCGGCGCCCGGCAGGTCGGCCTTGGTGACGGCCAGGATCTCGGGGCGGCGGCCGAGCTTCTGGTCGTGTTTCTCCAACTCCTCGCGGATCGCCCGGTAGTTCGGCAGCGGCCCGGTGCCGTCGGTCGGGTGGGGCTCGACCAGGTGGACCAGGATGCCGGCCCGCTCGATGTGACGCAGAAACTCGTGTCCCAATCCGGCCCCGGCGTGGGCCCCCTCGATCAGCCCCGGGATGTCGGCCATGATGAACCCGCGGTCGCGGTCGATCTGCACGCGGCCCAGGTTGGGATGCTTGGTAGTAAACGGATAGGCCGCGATTTCGGGCCGGGCGCGGGAGAGCCGACTCAAGAGCGTGCTCTTGCCGGCGTTGGGTCTTCCGACCAGGCCCACGTCGGCGATGACCTTCAGGCGAAGCCGCACGAGGCGGGCCTCGCCGGGGTCGCCGGGCGTGAACTGGCGCGGTGCCTGGTTGGTGGCCGACTTGAATCGCGTGTTTCCCTTTCCGCCCTTTCCGCCCCGGGCGACCGTCACCTGTTGGGCGGCGGCGGCCAGGTCCCTGAGCACGTGGCCGTGGCGGGCGTCGATCACCACGGTGCCGGGGGGCACGCGGATCAGAAGGTCGTCGGCCGATGCCCCGTGGCAGTTGGCCCCGCGGCCGGGCTGGCCGCTTTTGGCCTTCCAGTGTTTGCGATGGGCCAGCGCGCTGAGGCTGTCGACGCCCACTTGGGCCACGACGATCACGCTTCCGCCGTGGCCGCCGTCGCCGCCGTCGGGACCGCCGCGGGGAACGTACTTTTCCCGGCGGAAGCTGACGCATCCGTCCCCACCCTTGCCGGCCTCCACGCGGATTTCAACCTCGTCGACAAACATGGGAATGCGTTTCCAGCTTTCAGTTGTCGGTCGTCAGTTATCAGCCGGCCTTAGGGTGTTTGGCTTCCCGGTGTTGGCTGCCCAGACTGCAAACAGATGGCCTGAAGGCCTTTTCCAGCAGGCGGACCACTGAAAACTGACCATTGACAACTGGCACGAAGACTGACAACCAACCGAAAAGGGGAGCAGCCCCTCTGGGCTACCCCCCTTTTTGTGGGCTTTATTTGGGTGCCGCCGTTTCTCACCGCGACTCCATCACGCTAACCCGCCGGCCATCGCGGTCGAACTTGACGTAGCCGTCGATCAGGGCGTAGAGGGTGTAATCGTTCCCCTGGCCGACGCCCCTGCCGGGATGGAACTTGTTGCCTACCTGGCGGATGAGGATGTTGCCGGCGCAAACCTGCTGGCCGCCAAAACGTTTCACGCCGCGGCGTTGGGCGTTACTGTCACGCCCATTGCGGCTGGAGCCTTGTCCTTTCTTGTGTGCCATGGAACTCTTCCTCCCCCAGGTCCTTCGGCCGCCCAGTTTGGGGGCGGACCGGCCGAAACGGAACGTCTTGTGAGGCTTGGGTTTACGTCGCGCCCCAGCCGGGCGGCCTCACTGGCGAACCCTTTTTTTTACCAAGTAGACCCAGTCGTAGTCAACCCCTCCGGGAATCCCGTAGCGGATTTCTCCCTCGTGCTCACGGTATTCGTCCCCGGGGCGCCAAAAGTTCAGTTTCAACGTCTTCACCAGGAAGCGCCGGTAGGAGTCCAGCGGGGCGTCCTTGTTGTATTTGCCCGGCTCGTCCCTCCACTTGTAGGCGTTGGTCAGGCCCTTGACGTAGACCGAGAACCGGTCGATCCGCGAATCGACGTCTTCCCAGGTCACCACGCCCCAGGCCGTCCCGCCCACCCTAAGCGGGCGTTGGCTGATGTCGGCCGAATTATAGAACGTGCGGTTGGGGTCCTCGCGCTTCCCGATCTGCCGCGCCGCTATCGGGATCACGCGGTCCAGGTAGACCTTGTTGAACCCCGTGCCCTCTTCTATCGACTCGCGACCTTCCAGCATAAACTGGGGAACGAAACGAATCGGCTTGTTGAGGAATTGGATCTTGTACGTGCCTTCGTTGGACCGGACCGGATGCATCCACCCGAACTGGGGCAGCGACTCGGCATTTTCATCTTCCAGCAGCTTTACATCGACCACCTTCTCCTTGATGGGCTTGTTGGTGACGCTGTAGACCATGTACCAGATCAACTTATTCTGCATGACCCCCTTGGGCTGCGGAATGTCGACCCGGATCATCCGCATCGGCTTGAACCGGAACTCCAGCGTCCAGACGTCGTGCCGGAAGGCAACGTCTCTGGCCCAATCGAACTTCGCGTTGGGCCGCTCGACCGCCAGGAGCTCGATCAGGTCGTGCCGGCTGAACGATTCCTCCACTTGCCGGGCAGGTTCCACCGACTGGAGCACTCCGGGGGCCAGTTTGCGATAGGGCCGCCTCGCCTGCGCAGGCTGACCCTGCTGGCCAAACAGCGGTAAACCGGCCGCAGCCACAACCAGCAAAGCGGTAAGCCACGTGCGCCAGTGCGTCAGACGATTCATAGCCAGATTCTCTCTATCCGGAAGGCAAACCCGGCACGAGCTTGCCCACGAAAGCTTAGCCCGGCCTTCAGCCGCAGCCAAATGTAGGCCAAGCGTCGTCGCTTGCCCGGTTGCACAATCGATCTGCACAGCGTCGACGGCGCGGGTGGCCGGGACTAAGCGCAACGGCCCCTAGCATATCACCACCGTCCAGATCGAGGCTGATAGACTACTAGTATAGTTGCCGGGCTCGGCGAGAGTCAAGCGCGGGACGCCCCCCGCAAGAGTGGAAAAGGGCCTGGTCTGGGCACAATTCCGCATGCACAGCCCGAAATTGCTGGGCAGGGTGGCGTCCGTAGGTACAATCGTAGGTACAATTAAGGTTGCTGCCTCGCGGCCAGCGGATTTGAGTACTGTGTTCAAGACCGCGCTGAGCGCATGCCAGACACCAGGTTGCCGAAAAGTGCCATGAAAGCGATCATGCCCGTGGTTCCGCCGGACGTCCTCAAGTTGCGTACGCGCAGCGGGGCCGATATCTGGGATGAGATGTGGCAAGGAGTGTTGCACATGCCGCCAATGCCAAACCGCGCGCATCAGGAGTTGGAGGGGGCCTTGGAGAGGTGGCTCTGGCTGCATTGGGCCCGCCCCCGCGGGAGCAAGGTCTACCATCAGATCAACCTGGCTTCCCCGGGGGGCTGGCCCGGCGACTACCGAATTCCCGACCTGTTGTTGTTGACGCCCGAGCGTTTCGGCATCGATCGCAACGAGTATTTTGAAGGCCCGCCGGAGGTCGTCGTCGAGATCCGCAGTCCCGGTGATGAAACCGACGAGAAGATGCCCTTTTACGCAAAGCTGGGGGTGCCGGAACTGTACGCGCTGCGTGGCGATAACTACCAGAGGCAATCTCCCGACCACGACGGCTGGCTGCAAAGTGCCGCCACGGGCGTCCGGTTGCGTGCGGAAAGCGGGGCAAAGCTGGCTGCGCAGATTGCGGATAAGCCCGACACCCGCCAACTCCTGCCCGAGGGGTAAGACGGGACGGAACCGGGAGATTCTGTCCTTGCCCCCCTGCCGCGCCGCCTATCGATCGCGCCTGAGATGAAACGCCCGTCTTGAGCCCGCCCCGGAGACACCATGCCCAAGCCTCTGATTCTCCGGCTGCGTCTGTTGCTGCTGATGTACTGCACGTTGTTTGCCGCCCCGGCAGCGGCCGAGGATTGGCCCTGCTGGCGAGGTCCCCGCGGCGACGGCACCAGTCTGGAAAAGAACGTTCCCCTCCGCTGGAACGGCCCGGAAGAGCAGAACATCGCCTGGAGGGTTGCAATCCCGGGCCGAAGCCACGCCTCGCCGATCGATCGGCCCCCACTACAGCGCCTCGCTCGTCGAGGCCGAGGGCCTGGTCCATTTCCTCTCCGACCGGGGAGTGACCACCATTGTACGCCCGGGCCCCACGTTTGAACCCCTGGCCGAGAACCCCTTAGGCGAGGACTGCTACGCCTCCCCGGCTATCAGCCACGGCCGGATCTACATCCGCGCAGAACGGCATTTGTACTGCATTGGTGGGGACGGGTGATCGGCATCTGTAGTCGCCTCGCGGGGTCGACGCGAATTCGTCATGCCACCCTGCCGCCTTATTGCACGCCTGCTTCTTGTTCTGCCCGATCTTTCTAGACGACCTCGGTTCCACCGCAAGGCCCCTACGACCGTCAGAGTCGTGAAAACCTGCGATGTTCTCGCAAGAGTTTCCGGTTCAGGTGGTGTTCGCGTTAAGACCGTTGAAACCGTTTTACGATGACTAGGCTGTGGACGGGAAATAGGGAGATTTCCTGACTCCAGGTACCATCGGTCGTCGGACACGGACATGGGGTGACCGATCCGACGAGTGTGAGTGCCGAATGCCGATTCGAGACAGGACTGCTCGGCTGCGTGCCCTGCCTGGAACACGGGATTCGCTTCCCCGTGGCCTCTGGGTAGCCGATTTTGGGCAGGGCAACAGTGACGCACGCCGGTAGTCCTGTTTCCTTTTTTTCAACGACCCGACAGAAAGCTAGAACCTGCGTGCCACGGCCGTGTCGGCCGTGCCCGGTAGCAGCAGAAAACCTGCACGGCCGACACGGCCGTGGCACACGTCAGTAGCGATTTGAGCCGCGTTTCTAGTTTTCTGTCGGGTCGTTGCTTTTTTTGCGCCGGAAGGTCCGGCCGAGGGAACTTCAGGCGGTCAACTGCGTCGGAATAGACGGTCCCGTGGTCGGCAAGGCGGGAGTTGACGACGCCTGTTTCCGTGCTCCCGATGCGACTTCGGCGGCGAATGTAGCCACCGCCACCGGCCGCCGGGGTCTGGGGTGCAAAGGTAAGTTATTTTGTCGTAAAGGTTTGGGGACTTTCGCAACCGCCCCTGAGACGACCTGCTTTCCACCCATCTGACGGGCATTTCTGCGGCGGCCCCGCCACACGTGCGTGCCTTTCTGCCCCTTCGATGGTGCCGCTGGCTTGATATTTGCGCACGAAGCGATTAACATCAGCGATAGCGCGAGTTTTCCTGTCAGGCACGAGAAAGGGGTTAAATCAGTCATGTTTCGGAATCTCACTCTGCTGGCCGGGGGGCTGGTATTGCTTTCGGCCGCGTCGCTGCGCGCCGACGATGCCGTCCTGGGCCAGATGTACGGAAGCGGCGTACACGCTTATTTCTCGCGGGATTACGTCAAGGCGTATCAATACCTGACCTCGGCAATCGAGGGCGGCACTTCCGATCCGCGCTGCTTCTATTTTCGCGGGTTGACCTACGTCAGGCTGGGCCGGGAGCCGGAAGCCGAGATGGATTTCGCCAAAGGGGCCAAGCTGGAGAGCCGCGACTTCGACAGGTTCTACAACGTGGCCAGGTCGCTGGAGCGGATTCAAGGCAATACGCGATTGGCGCTTGAGCAGCATCGTGTCGAGGCCCGAATGGCCGCACTAAAACAGGCCGAAGAGGCACGCAGGACACGTTACGAAGCGGCCCGCGCAGAAGAGGACAGGGTCTTGCACGGGCCGATTGGCACGGTGCCCGGGCAGCCGGGCAACGGGTCCGCTGAACCCGGTACCCAGCCAGTTCCCGAACCTGTGCCCAGTGGAGCCTTCGAACCGGGTTCGGCAGAGCAGCCGCCCGCTTCACCCTTCGAGCCTTCCCCGCCCACTGGCGTACCGCCCAGCGAACCGGTTCCCGCCCCGGGCGGCCAGGGAAGGCCCGGTGGCATATTCGGCGCGGTGGGCAGGGCCCTGGGCAAGGCGATCGGCGGTGGACCCGAAGAGCCGGGCACCATAGAAATCCAAGGGGATGGGCAGACAGAACCGTTGACGGAAGATCAGCTCAAGAAGCCCACGGGACAAGGCGTGGAGGAACCGGGGCTGCCGGACGCCGGCGGCGATGATCCGCTCGGGCAGAAGCCCGCTGCCGAGCTGCCCGAAGACGATCCGTTCGCTGACGAAACGCCCGCCAAACCGCCCGCGGAACCGTCCACCGAACCGCCCGCGAAGCCGCCTGTTGAACCGACTGCTGAGCCGCCTGTTGAACCGACTGCTGAGCCGCCCCAAGACGATCCGTTCGCTGACGAAACGCCCAGCGAACCGTCCACGGAGCCGTCCCCCGAGCCGCCTGCCGAGCCGTCCCCCGAGCCCCCCGGCGACGACGATCCCTTGGCCGACTAGCACGCTGCCGGAGACGTAGCGGATTGACCATAACCCGGGTGTCGGGAACCTTCGGCCAGGGAGGAAGGTTCTTGCCGTCCGTTTCTCTTTTCAAGTTCTCTTTTCAAACGGCCAGCGGCTATGACACGACTGCAAGATCTGATTGGCATCGAGAGCGAGTTGAGCCAGGTCAGCAATGCGCTGCGTCAGTTCGCCCAGGAGCTTGGTGCCCCGGTCGTGGGCGGTTACCACGTCACCTGCTCCGATGAGGCGGAGACGGAATGCGCCGAGGCGTTTCAGCACTGGTTCGCCCGGGAGCTGCTGCCGGAGCTGAAGCCCAACAGCCGGGCGCCGCTGCGCTCGATCAACCTCGGCGGGCGATACGAGCCGGGGGCGATCCGGTGGCCGAGGAGCACTATGCCACGCCGCGGTCGCGCGAGGCCTTCAAGCTGCTGGTCGTCAAGATCAACGCCCACACGGCCGTACACCCTTCGGCCGAAGGGCCGGAGTACGGCTGGTTGGAGCGCTACGGGTGCCGCTCGGCCTGTTGCGGCGCGCTGGCTGGTCTGTTCGAGGGGTCCACCTTGCCGGCAGCCCAGGAGCTGCGCGAGACGTTCGCCTCTGAAGGCAGGGATCGGCTGGCCGTGCTGGAAGACGAAAGTCGCGTGGCTGCCCGGCATCGGGCGCTGTTGACGGCGGTGACCAGTGCGGCACTTCAGGCCAATCGCGCCGTGCTCGACATCCGGCAGGACATCCGGCAGTACCAGCCCGAAACGCCCACCGTGTTCCTGGTTTTACCCTGCGTTACGATCAACCGCGACTGCGAGCCCGACACCGAGCTGGTGATCGGCCAGTACGGCATCGACCGGACCGAGCAGGCCCCCGTGGTCAAGCACGGTGGTCTGGGCGACGACCCGGCCGGCTACCGCGTGCGCCGCGAGCAGGGCCGGCTGGTCATCGAGGACGACCAATGGCCGGGTGCGACGGCGTAGGGTGGGTGGTTCTGGCTGCGCAGCAGCCAGGTTCACCCACGATTCTTGCGGGGGTCAACTGTCGGACGCTGCCTTACTCGAGAGCCCTCTGGTAGAACAACCCTGGATCGTTTCGCAATAGCCGGCACGTGGGCGCGTGCCGGGAAACCCCCGGGGGACGTTGTCCCCCGGCTATTGACCGCCGACCAAGTCGGCGTAGGATAAAGAGAGTGAAGGCACGTGCCTGCTCCCTGGGGGTTACGGGGGCTTCCGGCGACTTGTCGTCATAGGGGACGCGGAAACCATGACCACCGACCAATCCCCTCCCGCCCGGCCGAAGCGAAGCTGGTTTCAGTTTTCGATCAAGGCACTTTTGGGGACCACCACTTTCGTGGCGATCGGCTGTGCGGCGCTGCTAACCCGGATTATTCATAAACCGAGGATTGCTGGGGCATGAGCGGCGGGGAAT
>CAZUAM010000323.1:0-8291 GCA_964618095.1 uncultured Planctomycetaceae bacterium
AGGGCCCGGGCAGGCAGGGGGGCGTGCATGAGGTCCCTCTGGAGTGTGCGTAATGCAGGGATGGACGAATGGAGAGAACTTCACCGGAGATCCTCGCGGTCCTCCAGCAGAACCGGGATACCCTCCGCGGTTTTGGCGTCCGCCGGCTGGCGCTGTTCGGGTCTTACGCCCGGGGAGACCAGACCGCAACTAGCGATCTGGACTTCGTTGTGGAACTGGAAGAGCGGTCTTTTGACAGCTTCATGGGGCTGAAGCTGTTTCTGGAAGACCTGTTCGGCCGCTCGGTCGATTTGGTCCTCGAACACACGATCAAGCCGAGACTCCGCCCTCACATCATGGAGAGCCTGACCGATGTGCCGGGATTATGACGTCTATCTGGAGGATATCCTTGGGGCTATTGAGAAGGTTGCCCGCTTCACGGCAGGCATGTCCTGCGAGCAGTTTGCAGAAGATGCCAAGACCTTCGACGCGGTGGTGCGCAACCTGGAAATCATCGGTGAGGCAGCTAAGAGACTGCCGGAGGAGATCCGGTCCCAGTCCCCGCAGATCGAGTGGCGAAAGGTTGCCGGCCTGAGAGACATTCTCATCCACAAATACTCTGCCATCGACATCGACATCATCTGGGACATCGTGCAGAACAAGCTGGCTGTGCTCCACCAGCAGGTCCAGGAAATCTTAGAGCAGTAAGGCGCCGATGGAGCAACCATCACCCAATCTCGCCGTGCCAGTGCACCCTCCGGCGGCCCGCTCGATCCCGGCGGCCTTCGGCGAGGGGCTGACCGCGCCCTGGCTGGGACTTCGCTACATGTCCCGCCACCCGACCCTGTGGCGATACGGCGTCATTCCCGTCCTGCTGAACCTGCTGATCACCACCCTGCTGCTTGTCCTGCTGATCGTTGTGGCGGTCCTGTTCTTCAGCAAGCTGCATCCCTGGTTCGCCGACGGCTGGGGGTGGACTCTGGTGGAGGTTCTGGTCGGGCTGTTGTTTGTGGTTTCCGTATCGGGGCTCACGCTGGTGGCCTGGCTGGTGCTGCAAGGCATCCTCTGCGGCCATTTCTACAGCCGGCTCGCCCGACAGGTCGAATTGCAGCTCGGCATGCCGCCCGAGGAGATCAAGGAGGTCCCGTTCGCGTACCAGGTGGGCGATACGCTGCGCGACGTGGGCTTCCTGGCGGTGGTCAACGCGGCCTGCATCTGCGTGCAGATTGTTCCCGGCATCGGTTCGGTCTTGGGGGTCTGCGGCAGCTACTATTTCAACTGCTTCACGTTCGGGCTGGACTACCTCGACCATCCCCTGGCACTGCGGGGTACGCGGCGGTGGGACAAGCGTGCCTTCGCCAAGCGGCACCGCGCCCATACGCTCGGATTGGGCACCGCGGTGCTGGCCATCACGCTGCTGCCGGTGATCAACGCCGTGCTCTTGACCACCGCCGTCGCCGGCGCGGTCCTGCTGCACCGTCAACTTGCGGCCTGCGACCTGAATGGTCCCTCGGCGGCACTGGCCACTGAGAGATCATGAATGGCGGGAATTCGGCACGAATACACGGTGCCAGGGCGTCGTGTCATTGCTTCAATCGTGCACGTACGTCTCCAGAAACCGGGCCAGGCGGTGAAAATCGGAGTCGGGCTCGATGTAGCGGACCACCGTGACCAGGGTGGCCGGGTCGACCAGTTGATTGAAGGGAACGTAGTTCAGGTCGAGCTGGCCGGAGACCGACACCATCACGCCGTCTAAGCGCCTTTCGGCCAGGGCCCGATATGCCCCCACGCCCAACTGGCTGCCCAGCATCACGTCGAAGGCCTGCGGCCGGGCGCAGCGGCTTTCATAGCCAAGCTGCAAGCCGGTGATCTTGCGCTTCCTGCCCGTCTGCCGGGTGTATTCCTCGCCGATCAGACCGGAAAACAGGCGGCTGAGGTTCAACTTCGAGATGGCAATGTGGCCGTGCTCGTCGCGGGGGATTCCCTCGATGTGCTCGAAGGGCAGGTACTCGGCCAGGCCCTCGGCCAGCACGATCACGCCGTACTCCTTCCCCTCGGCCTCTTCGCGTACCCGCATCGTGGCCACGATACGGTTGACCACCTCCTCCAGGTTCATCACCCGGCGGATTTGCGTCTTGCCCGTCTTCAGGTCGGTGCTCTCCTCACTGGCCTCGTACTTTCCGGTGATGTCTTCCACGCTGATCACCAGGCTGGCCTCGCCGGCGATGGCGGCGCCGTAAGACAGCCAGCCGGCGCTGCGGCCCATGGTCTCGGCGACGAAGTAGCTCCGGGCGGCCTCGGCGTCGGCCAGCAGGTTGCGGATCTCGCCCGCCAGGGTCTCCACCGCCGTGAAATAGCCGAACGTGAAGTCGATGCCCATGTAGTCGTTGTCGATTGTCTTGGGCAGGTGGACCACTCGGATGTGACGGCTTCCCTCGGGCAATTGCTCCTGGAAGAGCTTGAACTTGTTGGCCGTCTTCAGCGTGTCGTCACCGCCGATCGAAATCAGGGCGTCTACCCCCAGCGAGCCCAGCGCGTCGTAGACGGTCTTCAATTGGGCGGTCCGCTGGGGATCCTTGAAGTGCCCCGGATCCGAGACGTTTTTGCCGGGGTTCGCCCGGGAGGTGCCGATCATGATCCCCTGCGTGTTGCGGGTCCGCTTCAGGACCTGGTGGTTGATTTGGATGTAATCGCGGCCCTCTTGCATCGGATGGTCGGGAGCGTACTCCATCAGATGCAAGTAGCCGTACTTGATGCCCAGCACGTCGATGTTATTGCGCAAGAAGGAAACCGCCGCGGTAGAGATCACCGCATTAGCCGCCGGGGCGGGTCCACCCGCAAACAGAATCGCAACCCTGCGAATGTTCGCTTCCGCCTGGGGCGGCCTGGACAGGGTCGTACTCATCGATCGCTCCAATCTGTGCTCTGACAGTCGCCGGCCGGTTGTAAGTTATCAGTTGTCCGTTATCAGTTATCAGTTGTCAGTACGTCGCCGTACCGGCGACGGCTAAACCCCCTCGTTCTTCATTCATCATTCATCCTTCTTCATTCATCATTCTTCATTCTTCATTCATTCTTCATCATTGCCTAACTCGGCCAGGTCCGCTCGATGAACGTGGTATCCACGCGCCCTTCGACGAAGGCGGTGTGGTTGAGAATCTCCCGCACCAAGGGGACCGTGGTCTTGATCCCCTCGATCCGCAGCTCGGCCAGGGCACGCTTCATGCAAATGATCGTCTCCTGGCGAGTGGGCTGGTGGACGATCAGCTTGCCGATCATCGAGTCGTAATAAGGCGAGACCTCGTATCCCACGTGGACGTGCGAATCGAAGCGGACCCCGAAACCCCCCGGCACGATCAGCCGCGTGATCGTACCCGGCGTGGGCCGGAAGTTCTTCTGGGGATCCTCGGCATTGATCCGGCATTCGATCGCCGATCCCTCTTGGGGAATCTCTTCCTGGCCAAGGGGGAGCGGGTCACCGGCCGCCAGGCGGATCTGGGCCTTGATCAAATCCACGCCGGTGACCATCTCGGTAACCGGGTGTTCGACCTGGATGCGGGCATTCAGCTCGATAAAGTAGAAATCGCCCTCACGGTCGATGATGAACTCCACGGTCCCGGCGTTGGTGTAGTTGGCGGCCTGCACCAGGCGGACCGCCGCCTCGCACATCGCCGTGCGCGTCTCCGGCCCGAGCTGCGGGGCGGGGCTCTCCTCGATCAACTTCTGGTGCCGCCGCTGCATCGAACAGTCACGCTCCCAGAGATGAACCACCTTGCCGTGCAGGTCGGCCAGGATCTGGACCTCCACGTGGCGGGGACGTTCCACGTATTTCTCCAGGTAGACCTCGCCGTTGCCGAAGGCGGCCTCGGCCTCCGCCCGGGCCTGCTCCAACCCCGCCCGAAGCGCCAGATCGTTCACCGCCACCCGCATCCCCCGCCCCCCGCCACCCGCCGACGCCTTGATCAGCACCGGAAAGCCAATCTGGTGGGCCACCGACGCCGCCTGGGCCTCGCTTTCCACCAGTCCGTCGCTTCCGGGTACGACCGGTACGTTGGCTTCGCGCGCCAGCCGCCGGGCGGCATTTTTGTCGCCCACCAGGGCCAGGGCCTCGTGCGAGGGGCCGATAAACTCGATGTTGCACTCTCGGCAGACGTCCGCAAAATGGGCGTTCTCCGCCAGAAAACCATAACCCGGGTGAATCGCCTGCACGTTGCCCACCTCCGCGGCGCTGATCACCCGGTCGATCTTAAGGTAGCTGTCGCCCGCCCTCGGCGGTCCCACGCAATACGCCTCGTCGGCCAACTCCAGGTAGGTCGCCCCCCGGTCGGCTTCGCTGAAGATGGCCACCGTCTCGATGCCCAACTCCCGACAGGCACGAAAGATCCGCAGGGCAATCTCACCGCGATTGGCAACCAGAATTCGTTTGAACATCGTCTGAAGGGCCGAAACTCAAAGGGGGTTTGAAAAAAACGGCGGAAGGATCCTGCCGACGAACTGCCTGCTGCCCGCCGCTTACTCCCGCGTGTCCACCTCAAACATCCGTTGTCCGAACTCCACCGGTTCCCCGTTCTCGGCCAAAACGGATACGATCTTGCCCGAAACCTCGGCAGGGATGTGGTTAAGGATTTTCATCGCCTCGACGATACACACGGTGGTCTCCGGACCCACGTGGTCGCCGACCTTCACGTACGGGGGCGAGTCGGGATCGGGAGCCGCGTAAAAGGTACCGACCATCGGGCTCTGGATCACCGCGAGGTGATCGAGATCGGCCGCCGCTTCCCCGCTTGCAGCCGGAGTTCCCTCGGCCGACCGGCCCGCTGCCGGAGCCGAACCGCCGGCCGAACCCGCCGCCGGCAGATCCCCTCCCCCGACCGCCGGCTCGCGGCCGCGGCGCAGTTGGATCCGCGTCTCGCCCTGCCGCAGGTCGATCTGGCTGAGATCATGCTCCTCCATCAGCTCGACCAGGCGGCGAATCTTTCCAACGTCAAAAATGTCCTGCTCGGACGAAGAATCGGCCATACCGAGTCTCCAGTGTTTGGTTGGCCCGTTGCCTGGGAGCCTTCGGGCGGATCAGCAGACGACGGCCTCCTCCAGTCGTTTGGGGACGTGGGTCAGCACCTCGTGGCCCCCTCGGGTGACCAACACGTCGTCTTCAATTCGCACCCCGCCCCAACCCGACAGATAAATCCCCGGCTCCACGGTCATCACCATCCCCGGCTTCAACACTGCTTGGCTATTGGCGGCCAGCCGGGGCGCCTCGTGGACCGCAAGCCCCAACCCGTGCCCCAGCCCGTGGCCGAAATAGCGGCCGAAGCCGGCTTTGGCGATCACGGTTCGGGCAACGCGGTCCACCTCTCGTGTGGTGACGCCGGGCCGAATAGCAGCAATTGCCCGGGTCTGGGCGCGCAGCACAATCCGATAGACGCGCTCGAGTTTCGGCGAGATTCTACCGGTCACCAATACCCGCGTCAAGTCGCTGTTGTAGAGCCCCTCGTTCGCGCCCCAGTCGACCAGGACGAAGTCGCTCTCGGCGACCCGCCGCCCGGTCGGGTTGGCGTGCGGCAGCGCCGCCCGGGGACCCACTCCCACGATGCTGGAAAAACTGCTCCCCCTGGCCCCGAACAGCCGCATCTGGTACTCCAACTCGTGGACTACCTGCTTCTCGGTCTTCTCGGGCCGCAAGGTCGCCCGGAGCACCCCAAACGCCTTCTCCGCGTACAAGATGGCCCGGCGGATCCGCGCGATCTCTCCCTTGTCCTTGATCTGCCGCAGGGTCTCCACCAGTTCCGAGGTGGGCAGGATCTCCATCTTGGGCCGCTCGGCGGCGATCTGGTCCCGGAGGGCAACGCTCATCGAGTCGGCCTCGATCCCCAGCCGGCCGATCTTGGCCGAGCGGAGCACCTTGGCAACCGCCTGGATCATGCTCGTCCCCGGCCGGCGGATGTGCAGATCCAGCCCCGGGCACTCCTCGCCCAATTGGGTGGTATACCGGGGGTCGCTCAGCACCACTTCCCCATCCCCGCGCAACAGTAAGTAGCTGTCGTCGCCCGTAAAGCCCGTCAGGTAGGTCACATTCGTAAAATCGGTTACCAGCAGGGCCTCGGCCCCGGCCTTCTTCACCGCTCTGCGGAGTCTGTCCCGTCGGACTTTGTAGCGGTCCATTGGCATGCTCCCCAGTAGTCGGAAGCACTGATTGGACCACGAATCCTGCCCGACCGCAACCGGCCGTCACCGCGCGAAGCGGGCACGTTGCTGCTGCTCGAACTCCTGCTGAAGTTGCTTCGGGCTGTCGGTGGCCGAGGCCAGCGAGAAGTTGCGGTCGAAGTCCACCGTAAAGCCGTACTCGATAATCCGGGCGTCCTTGCCGGTGGCCGCGGCCGGGACCTTGATCTCCCAGCGGAGGATGCCCTTGGGCTTCTCGGTCCGCACGTACAGCTCGTCGGTGCTCAGCGGGTCCTTCAACTCGCCCAGCTCCACCCGGATATCGCCCGGACGGTCGCTGTGAGGCAGGCGATCGAACACCCGAACCGGCACTTCTTCGTCCTTGTAGTTCTCCACCACCAGCCGGTACTCGAAGCTCAACTCCCGATTGCCCCCCTGGACGTCCTCGGTCCGCTCCGCCAGCTCGCGCCGTGAGCGCAACTGCGGGTCGGCACCGAAGCCCACCACGAACGTCTGCCCGCGAGCCACCGTGGGGATCTCACCCCGACCGACAAAAAGCCCGTCGAGATAGACCGTGATCGGGCCGCCCAGCAAGTCCTGATCGCTGTTGTTCTTCAGCTCCGATTCGCGGTAGATGTAGCTGGTCAATACCGGCGTGGCCACGTGATAGAACCGGCTCTCGAAGCTCGTCTGGAGGATGCGGACCATCTGCTGATCGGAGCGGCTGGCCAGACTCACCGCACCGGCAAGCTGATAGCTCAGGCTGGGACCTTCTTCCGACTGGGCGCTCTCGGCCGCCAGCAGGCTGAGGACCTCCTTGCCGTTGACCAGCTCCAGGCGCTGGAACTCGTTGGCCGCCGCGTTGGCCGCCCAACTCGATCCAATGTTCTCGCCGAGGCTTGACGCCCTCAGGTTCTGCATGATCGCCGTCGCCTTGCGGCCGCGGATCGACTGGACCTGGGCGGTAAGATCCTTCTGGCTGAGCTTCGGCTGCCCGGGCTGCTGCGTCAGCGCCACGGGGAACGGCCCCAGGCCCGGGCCGGCGGCGCTCAGGGCGGGCGAGGCCGTCGAAAGCGTCAACACCACGCCGTTCCAGTCCTCACCGGTCATCTGCTGGATCAGGGCGTTGCATTCGGCGGCCACCTGCTTCCGGTCTTTGCCGGCACGCAACGTGTAGGTGGGCGACCATCCGCAATTGCCCACCAGGTAGTTCAACCGCACCGACTTCTTGCCCTCCGCCCGCTTCTGAAGAAACAACACCGCTTCGCGAACCGTCTGCGACGCACCGGCGGTCAATTCGGCGCGCTGCCGCTGCAACAGCGAAAGCTGCTTGGCGAGTTCCTTGGCGTCTTTTTCCAGGACGATCTGCTCCTCGGCGACGGCCTTGCGCTGATCGAACGAGAACGTGGTCACCGTTTGCAGCGCCTCGGCGTCGAGCACCCCCTTGGATAGCTCCGCCTTGGCCGTCGGCGCCACGAAACCCTCGAGCTGATCGAGGTAGGCCGTCCGCTTGGCCAGCAGCTCCAGGTGCTTCTTGTTCACTTGAAGCTTCTCGTTGACCTCTTCAATCGCCTCGTCGAGCTTGCGGACCTCCTCCCGCGGCGCCTCGCCCACGGCCCGCGTGCGAAACCGCACCGCCCGGACTTCGATCCCCTCGCCACCCTCGGCGAACAGGCTCTCCGAAACGACCTGCTCGGGCAGGTCGCCCACGACGATCTCCACGCCACCGGCAGGCCCCTCCAGCGGGATCGTGCGGGTGACCATCGCCTGCCCGCGGTACAGCGTTACCTGGGTCACCTGGCCGGAGACCTCCTGCGGAGCGGCCGAGACGATCGCCGGGGCGACCGCAACCAGGACCACAAACAACAAACAGACACTCAACTTTGCGGCAGTACTCATGGCATTCGCCTCCTGAAAAAAGGGGTGAGTAAGTGACCGCTAACCGGCACGCAGCCGGAACCCATACGTTCGTGCGAAGCTGCTAACCTTTATTTGTCGCCCCGCACGGGCCGGAAGTTCCGCTGCCTCTACCGGGGGGCGACCGGGACTTCGCACCGGCACCATGCATTCTCAACGACCCGATGGAGAGCTAGAACCTGTGTGCCACGGCCGTGTCGGCCCGCCCCCCGCGCCGCGGAAAACCGGAACGG
>CAZUAM010000324.1:0-8287 GCA_964618095.1 uncultured Planctomycetaceae bacterium
TCAACCTCAGGTCGGGGTCGTCGGGCCGAAGCGAAACCAGCCGCTGGCAGGCGAACTGATAGGACGTGATGTCGCCCAGTTTGTAGTAGACGTTGAGCAACCAGGCCAGTACTTCTGCCCGATTTGGGTAACGCCGGTCGAGGTCCTGGAGGAGATCACGGGCCTGGTCCCATTTCCGCTGGCGGTCCAGCCGGTAGGCCTTGTCCAATCCGTCGTAGAGTGGCGGGGGTACACCTCTTGAAGCCAGTCTGGTGCCGGTACGTTTTTTGTCTTTTTGACGACGTTGCTTCTTCCGCTTGCTCTTGGACATCGCCTGTACACCTCCCTGCGAGAGCTCCGGTGCCATCCTGCGCCACCACGGAACGACACGGGGTGCCGCACAACCGCATATTTGTACAACGAATCGAGCCGGTCGGCAAGGCCAGGTCGTGGATTGCTTGACACTCGCCGCCGGAAGGTCTAGGCTCTGCGTTGGAGAGCGAAACTCGGGGCTGCAACCGGTTGCGATGTCACCTGGCAGGAAGGGGATTCGATCATGAATGCGAAGAATTGTGTTGTTCTTCCCGTGCGGCTGCTGCTTTTCGTGGCCCTGCTGGGCGCGGCCGATGCCGTCGCCGGCCAGGAGCAGGCCGGCCGGCTTGCGGCGCGTCACCGGGCGGGGCAGACGCTGCTGAGGTGGAACGAGATCGATCCGCCGGTGATGCGGGATTCGATTGCGGCGGTGGAGCTGAGAAAGCTCCGCCAGGCTGTGGATCGGCAGAAGAAGGTCCGCTATCGGATCTATCGCTCCGGGCGGCCGATCACGTCGGTCGAGGGCCTCCAACCGATCGCCGAGGTGCCGCCGCTGACCTGCTGGAACGCCGACTACTACGGCGTCTCTCCAAACCCGCAGCAACAGGCCTTCCGCTACGTGGTCGAGGAAGGCAAGCCCCCGGTGCCGCCGGGGACGGGGATCTACGCGCACAACCCACCGCGGGCCGGGGAGGCCTACTATGCCGTGACCGCGGTGGTTGAGGGCAGGGAGAACACGTCGTTGGGGGAGGGGAACGTGCTGTCGAAGCCGCTCCGCGAGACGGTGGGGCGGGGCGTGCCCGTGTTGCAGCGGGTGAAGAAGCCGAAGAGCTTTATGTACGTGGAAGGTCCCACGCTCTACTATTACGTCCGCTGGGAGTCGCCGCCGAATTGCGCGGCGGAAGGCAGGCCGTACGACTACCTGGTTGCCGTCCCGCCGAAGGTGGCCAAGCCGGCTCCGGTTGGGATTCACCTGCACTGCTGGGGCGGGAGTCTCAACGGTGGCTACGGGTGGTGGTACAACGCGGAGAAGGGCCACATCCTGATCGCGTCGAACCAGATCCCCTACGACTGGTGGACCGGCTACCACGAACTGTATGGGAAGGGACCGCCGAGCAAGGAGGCCTGGCAGAAGGGCGTGGTGCGGCCCTACTCCCAGACGCGAATGTTCTCCTTTCTCGATTGGGTGGCCGGCAAGTGGGAGGTCGATCTGACGCGGACGCACGTGGCGGGCAACTCGATGGGTGGGTCGGGCTCGCCGATGTTCGTGATTCGATTTCCCGAGAGGATCGCCTGGGGAGTTTCCTGGGTGGGCATTCACGACCCGGCGAAGTCGCCCCAGTTTACGGGTTCGTATGAAGGGGTGTACGGCAAGCGGGAGTGGGGAGTGCGATTCGAGGACGGAACCTCCGTGTGGGACCACTTCAACGACGCCTGGTACCTGAGGCGGCACCCGGAGAAGGAGATCGGACTGATCACCTTTTCCAACGGCAAGAACGACGGAGCGATCGGCTGGCTCCAGGCGGTGGAGTTCTATCGCGCGCTTCAGGAGACCAAGCGGCCGCACGTGTTTGTGTGGGGTCAGTCGGGGCACGGGCAGCGGGCGGTGTTGCCCGTCTCTCTGACCGACCGCTACATGCCGATGGATCTCCGCACCGACCAGAGCCTGCCCGCCTTCTCCAACTGTAGCCTGGACGATGTCCCCGGCAACGGCGACCCTGACGAGGGCGATCCCAAGGGGCAGGTCAATCTCTATCTTTCCTGGGAGACCGGCGACGTCGTGGACCGGGCCGATCGCTGGGAGATGACCGCGGGGTTGATCGAGAAGGCCCCCAAGGATCAGTGCACGGTTGACGTTACCCCCCGGCGGCTCCAGCGGCTGAAGCCCAAACCGGGCCAGCAGGTCAAGTGGGCAAATACGTCGCTGGGCGAGAACAAACAGGTTCAGGCCGGCCGGGCGACCGCCGACAAGTACGGGCTGATCACGCTCGAGAAGGTTCAGGTGGGCAAGGGCAAGAACCGCATTCGGGTGTTTCGATGAGCGCGGCTTTGGCGCGTGAGCCCTCAGCCATCAACCCGAGATCGGTGGCCCTGCCGTGGCAATCGTTGATTTGCAGCGGGCGGCCGGGGCCGGATGCGGGTGCTATGGGTCGACCGACCCGCTGTACTTCTGAGCCATTCGGGCGGCGCGCTGGGCGACGATCTGGCGGAGCTTGGGCGGCTTGAGCACTTCGGCCTGGTCGCCGTAGCCCAGGACCCACCAGGAGATCTCGCCCAGGCCTGAAACGGTCGCGCGGAAATCGAGCGTGCCGTCTTCGTTCGGCTTCACCTGCTGGGTCTTGTGCCAGACGACCTCGGCCACGTTTTGGGCAACCATCTTGCTGAAGCGGACGAGGACCTCATGGTCGCGTCCGGGCTCGGGGATCAGGTGCCAGGCATTGCCCAGGTAGCGGTCGATGGAGAAGCCGCGGGGCACTTGGTAGCGGTCGTCCAACGGCTGAAGGTGGCGAATGCGGCCCAGGTTGAAGGTTCGGGTGCTGCGGTGGAGCGAGGAACGGCCGATGACGTACCAACTCCGCCGGCTGAACAGCAGGCGGTAGGGGCTGAGCCGGGTGCAGATCTCGTCCCATTCGGTAAGACTGTGGTAGCGGATCCGCACGCTGTGGCGGCTGGCGACGGCTTGGAGCAACTGCTCGTAGACGGGCTGCTGGTCGGTGAGAGGATTGCTGGGTGGGGGCTGGATCTGGACGGCGTCGGCGACGCTGCGCAACTGCTGGCGGAGCCTCCCCGGCAGAGTGCTTTCCAGCTTCAGGGCCGCACTGCGAGCGGGACCGAAAAAGGGGAGCTTGGAACTGCCGCCCAACTCGTGACAGAGCACGATCAGGGCGAGGGCCTCTTGGGGGGTCAAATTGGTGGGCGGAAGGTAATAGGTGCCGGGGACGCGGTAGCGCTGCTCTCGATCGTCGAAGCTCAGTGGGATGCCCGATTGTCGCAAGGTCTCCAGGTCGCGGAAGACGGTCCGCCGGCTTACGCCGCAGGCCTGTGCCAAGGCCTCAACGTTATATCCCTTGCCGGCCTGAAGCAGCCCGATCAGTTTCAGCAGCCGGTGGATTCGCGACAGCTTCATGGCTGGTGTCCCCGCCCTTGGAGTTCGACCACTTCAGCGGAGCAGTTCTGGTTTCGGTCTGTTTCGGGTTGTCGATTCCCGGATTCCCGACCGGCTGGTTGTAGCTTGTCGGTTTGACCGCAGACCAGCGGCCGACGGCGATGGATTTCCGGGGGGCGGGTTTGGGGGTCGGTTTACCCAGTTTGAGCGATTCCAGAACGGCGGTATTGTGTGTACCCTTCGCGTCTGTTTGCCTCGCGGCAAGCCGGCCCGTGGCGGCTTGCGGCGGGGCGAGTTCCGGCCCGATTTGCGGCTCGCCGGAGGCCTTCCGATCGGTGGGGCAGCTTGCTGTCCCACCGAATGGGCGGGCTGGTTGGGGGACCGCCGGTTCGGAGGTCAACGGTTCGTCGGGGCCACCGGGCGGTTGCGCCACGGGTGGTTCGGCCGGACGGTCGATCGGTTCGGGCACCGGTGCGGGGATCGGCTCCGGGATCGGCCCGCCCGCGGCTTCCCTCTCGTCGTCGAACAACACCGGCCCGCCCGCCGCTTGTTGCTGGTACGCTCCACGGCTGATGACCTTCGGACGGGTGTAGCCGTAGTCGACGTACAGAGCAGCATCGCGGGCGCGGGCCCGCCGACGGGCGTCGAAGTACGCCTTTCCGGGCCAAGGACCTTCACTCAGGTAGACGCCATTATACTCCAGCAGCGAGCCTTTGCGGAAGTGGACCTCGGCGATCGCCTTGTTGTAATCGACCAACGAACGGTAGTAGTCGTTTTCGGCCTGGGCCAGGCGTCGCTGGGCCTCTAGGACCCGATCGAGGGAGACTTTTCCGGCCTCATAAGAGATCTGCATCACCTCGACCTGCTTCTTGGCGGCCAGGCGGCGGTTGAAATTGGTTTGGCTGAGGACGTGATGGGCCTCCAACTGGCGGATTGCGGCAGCCAATTGGTGCGAGAGTTCCAGCTCTTGCTCTTGGAGCATCGCCTGCTCGCGGGCCAGATTCAACTGGGCGTGGCGGACTCCGGCCATCTGCTGTCGGAAGCCGATGGGGATGTTCAGTTCCAGCCCGAAATGCCATTCCTGGAAGGCGCCGCCGGTCATGGACTGATAGGCGTTCGACCCCATGACGGCCGGGTTGCCGCTGCCGCCGTTGCAGTCGATCAGCTCGTCGCCCAAGCCCAGCCAGCGATACCGCCCCACGGCGTCGAGCCGGGGCAGGAGGTGGTTCTTGGCGGCGATCAGGGCCAGCTCTTGCTGCTTGACTCGCCATTTCTGGGCGCGCAGTTCGACGCTCCGCGCCAGGCCCTCCGAGAGGATTTCGCCCCAGTCCAGAGTCACCTTGGACGTTTTGGGCTCGTCGGAGGGACGGATCAATCGCCCGTCGGTGGCCGCCAGGCCCATCATGTAACGCAGATTGCTCTCGGCCGCGTACAAGGAGTTCAGGGCATCCTCCAGGAGGCTGCGGAAGGAGAGGTACTCGTCCCGCGACTGGGCTTCGTCGTAGGCCGGCTTGGTGCCGACTTCCCACTCCATGTGGATCTTCCGCCAATAACCCAGCGCGTAGTCGCGGCCGGAGATCATGGCGTCGAGGTGCCGATAGGCGAAATACAGTTCCCAATAGGCCTGTTCCACGTCGGAGACCAGGTCCCGCACGCCGGCCTCGAACTGGGCCAAGGCCACGTCGGTGTTGATCCGGGCGATCATCACGCCGTTGTTCAAGCCGGGGCTGCCCCCCGGACCGGCAATCCGGTTGAACTGCACGCCCGCCCCCTGCAACAGCGGCTGCCGGAACTCGGCCTCCAGGTTCACGTTCCAGTCGCTGTCAAACTGCCTGGCGGTCAGGCCGCTGTTATTCCATTCGTAGCGGACATTGTGCCTTAGAGACCAGATGCCACCAGTTGCGGCCGTCTTTGACAACTGGGCCTGGAACGTGCCCAAGTCTTGTTGGAAAACACGCGGACGGAATTGCTCCACGAATCCGCCGATGTTCTGCGGCGTATCGTTCTTCTCCCAGAATATGCTGCTGGTAAACCGGGTGTCGAAGGCGGCCAGGGCCGCCTCCACGCCCAAGCGGGGATCGGTTTCGGCAATGGCGGGACCGTAGACCGTGGGTATCGTTTGGGGGGCGTGGAGCAAGCTCTCGGGCATCTGGACGGTCCGTCCCCCGAGGGTTCGCATCACCTTGCTGTTGGCCAGCGCGCAGTGGATCGCTTCTTCGAGGCTCAGGTCCCAGGTCTCGCTGGGCTTGGAGTTCTGTAGCGAAAACGGCCGCAGCGCCCCTTCCACCTCGGCGAGGCTTTCCTGTTCCGCGTCGGGGTACTCGATCTCGGTGGCCACGCCCAGATAGTGAGAAAGATCACCATCTTCGTAGAAATAGAAGGGCTGCTGGGGGTGGCATCCGGCCAGAACGGCCAGGGCGGCAGAGACCGCGATGCCCAGCAGAGGGCAGTGCCGACTCATGGGTTTGCATCCCTGTTACGGTTTGCTACCGCGGCGGTGCTGCGTGGCCAGATCAGTTGAAAGATCGTCAGTGGCAGTTCCGCGGCTGGAAATTGGCCTCAATTCCCCCCCGGTCGTTCCCCGTCGGCAGGCTGCGCAAAGTATGCGGCCCTCCAGACGGAGTAATCGGCAGAGTTGGTATCGGCAGCCCAATCAATAAACTTTGACGCTTCTCTGTGACCGGCAAGAGCGCTTCATTTCACGCTGCTTGCCTAGATTGCGCAGCCAGCCATGTGGCCGGCGAGTTTACTCGGCGCGTTGTCATCCGCTTGCTCAGCCGGCGCGTGGGCGGCCAATTGAAGCAGGGTGAATTCGGCGGGCGGCGGGGGCCATCGCAGTCGGGGCGACTGCCGGCACCAGGTGCCAACGTCAGAGGGGTGCCAGCGAGCGCTATTGGGGGTGGCGTGTACGGGCGAGGGTCTGGTTGGCTGGGACTCGTTTCCAGGCGACCGTCAGCCAGCCGTCTGCACAGGCCAACTGGATCGGTCTCATCTCGCCCGCCTTGTTCCACTTGCCCGGCAGCACAAAACCCTCCCCCATCATCTCTTTCTCGAAGATCTTGCCGAACCGGCGCTGAAGTAGTGTGCGAATGACAACCTCCCGGGGCGATAGTTTCGTTTTACCGGGCACGAACCCAGGGGGCACGATCCGCAAATCGCCCTGGCGGACGGCCTTGAATCCCTGCTCGGTTCTGACGATCTTGTAGTCCGCCGTTACGTCCATTCCCGGGTAGGACTCTTGCTCCCTGTAGAACCTGCGTCCGCGGATGGTCACGCGGAACCCGTTCTCGGCAAAGCTGACGGAGACCGGCTGGCGGCGGCGGGAGAAGGCAACCGCCCAGCTCTGCTGGTCTTCGTCCCCCTTGAGCTGTTCGGGCAACTCACCGAGGAGTCGGACAATCAGAGTTTCGAGGGTTTGATTGTCAAGCGTGGTTCCGGCCAGGGCGCTGGTGGCCAGGTTGTTGATCATCGATTCATGCAAGGACAGGGCCAGATCACATGGTTCGGGCAGTGGAGGTGGTGCCGCGGGTGCGGCCAGTTGGGACTGGTCGGCATGCAGAGACACCACGTGCAGGGCGGAGCGGGTAGTGGTGAAGCGGAGTTGGCGCGGAAAGAGGTTGCGCCGCAGTAAGGGTTCGCGGAACTTCTCGGCAAAGGCCTGGTTGGCCTGGCCGATCGTCTCCGCCACCTGTTGATTGATCCGCTGATTGATGCGCTTCTCGGTGCGGCGGGAGGCGATGTACTCGGATTGGTCCTTCTGCTTGCAGGTGCGTCTCCAGGCGATCCGCTCGACGAACCGCCCGCCCCTGCGGGCCCGGATGCCGGTAATCTCGGTTTCGGTTACGGCGTTGGAGACCGTGGGGAGCGAGCCCAGGCCGTTGGCGTCGATCCAGAGTCGTTTGCGTGCGTTGACGCGGCTGGAGCCGTTACTGTAGATGATCACCGGGCCATTGTAGCCGACGTTTCGAGTTTCTACGGTACCCTGGAAGAGGGCATCGATGACGCTGCGGCTTTGATCGGGAGACAATTCGACTCTGACTTTTCCGGTGGTATGCCCGGTGCCGTAGATATCCGTTCCGAGGATGACCTCGCGGACGGGTCCAGTTTCGTCGACCGAGGAGGCGATTCCGGCGGCGATCACGTCGGCAGAGGCCATCATCAGCAGGTTGGGGTGCCGGTAATGGTGACGAATCGCCCGCACCAGCGCCGGCGCCTGCCTTGCCTCTTCGAGCTGGTGTACGGCTTGGCCGATCAGCCAAGCCTCTTCGGCGGTTGGTGCGGCGAGATGGGATTGAAGGTGCTCGGCCAGGAAGTCCAAGAGCCGTTCGTAACTGGTTTGCAGCGCGGGGTTGGCAAGGCGGCCAGCCATGTCTCGGTAGCGTCGCAGTGCCTGCCGGACATCGAGAAACCAGACCAGATCGAGGCCTTCGTGCCCGGCCGTGTATCTCTTGTAGACCGCATCCAGCACGGCCAGGTCCGGGACCCTGCCAGCCCGGAGTTGGGCTCGCAGCCGGCCCCAACGGAGATACTTTCTCCAGTCCGCTCCGTTTTTTCCGGCCGCATCCAGCCTTGTGTCCAGCCGGGCAACGGCATTGACCAACTCGACTTTGAGCTCTTCGAGGTCGGCGGTGGTCAAGGGGTGGAACTGGGCCTTGGCCGCCCGGCAGGTGGCTGGGAGTTGGCCGAGCGGGGGAATTTCTTCCCCGGGGCCTGCGGCATTGACGTAAGTCATTGCTGCAAAGGAACTTGCGGCACACAAGGCGGCCGTTGCCGATCGAAGCACAAGGGACTTCATCTGTCCGATACCCCCGAAAAGGCGGGTCAAGACGGTCAGAAAGAGCGGCAAGCTACGGGATCCGATTCCGGTCAAAGGGCCTTTGCCAGCGGGTA